>CAZDUE010000063.1:0-9099 GCA_964508575.1 uncultured Methanosarcinales archaeon | reverse complement strand
GTTGTCTTTTACTATTTAGTTTGGGAATTTGATCATGCGTAACTATTGTCCCAAATTATCAATAGTTAAATGGTGTAAAATGATTCAATCAAAAAAGAAAAAAGAAAAAACATTTGCAAAATCTAATGAACGATTCAATAAAATAAATTTTGAAATCAGAAGAAAAACATTTCACATTCTGATGGGAATCAGCATTATTTTTTTAATATATAAAAATCTGATAGACGCAGAAATTATATTCTTTGTTTTAATATTTGGAATAATTCTATCTTTAATATGTAGAAAATATGAAGTTCCAATCATATCTAAGTTTCTTGAATTCTTTGACAGGAAAGAGCATCTGAAGCAATTTCCTGGAAGAGGGGTCATTTTTTTCTTTATTGGAGTTTTACTTGCAATAAAACTATTTCCGAAAGATATTGCACTTGCTTCTATTGCAATACTGACTATTGGGGATTCTTTGTCTCACATATTTGGTCTTTACTTTGGAAGAACCAAAAACTTCTTTGGAAACGGAAACAAGATGTTAGAAGGAACAATATTTGGGATCATATTTGGTTTTCTTGCAGCAATATTGTTTGTTGCATGGTATGAAGCTTTGATCGCATCAATAATTGCAATGATAGCTGAAGCAGTAGAATTTGAATTAAATAAAAATCCTGTTGATGATAATGTTGTGGTTCCTTTAGTCTCAGGAACTGTTATTCTTTTGATAAGAATGTACAAATAGAATGTACAAATAGGATACTAATATGATAAATAAAATTATGAGACAAATATAATAAAATGAGAAAAATCAGGGTATTGTTGCATATACTGTACTTAGAAGCCACCATTCTATGAACAAAACAGAAATTCCAATTAAAAGAAAAATATATGCGACATCCTTAGAAAGATTTTTAACAGTTTTTTCTGAAATTAAATTAAAAGCATCATCCATGTCTTCTTTTTCTTTTGCTCTGAAATATTTGCCACCTGTTGACTCTGCAATATTAATTAAAGTTGGCTCATCAAGCTGAGAAATAAAGAGCCCTGAAACATTACCTCCTTGAGTGCTTCCGATTCCAATAGTATAAACAGTAATTTCTCTGGATTTTGTAAAGTTAATTGCTTTATCAACAGCAAGACCTCTGTTAGTCTGACCGTCTGTCATCAAAATAATAACCTTTTTTCTATTACTCTGGCTTAATAAGCTGGTGCTTGTAACCAACGCAGTCCCTAAATCCGTGCCTCCTTTTAATTTTCCATCAATGCTTATTATTGAGCTTCTAACATCAAAAAGATCATCTGTAACATTTGAAAGAACATAACTATCCTCTGCAAAACTTACCACTCCTACTTTAGTGCCCGGTCCTGATTCATCAAGAAACCTTACAGCAGAATCTTTTGCTGCTTCAACCCTGTTCGGATTCATGTCATTAGCAAGCATACTTGCAGAAGAATCAATTGCAAACACAAAATCATAATTAGATGAACTTCCATCATACCATATTATAAGACCTGCAAGTCCTAAAATTAAAGAAGTCATTGAAATAAACCTTAAAAAAATCATCACTATGTCTCCATTTCTGAAAATTCCTGCAAGAGGAAGACCTATGAAATGATTTCCTGCAACTTTTTCAAGAGCAGAAAAATTAGAGAATTTCAAAGATTTTTCTTTTTTTTTACGAAGAGCAAAATAATGGATTATCAACATTATCGGAATAATAATAAGAAACCACAGATACTTGGGATTTGTGAAAGTTACTGCAACCATTATCTATACCTCAAGCCCCTTTTTTCAAAAAAATCCATTATTGGCTTGACAAAAGAATAATCAGCAGATAATGTAATAAAATCAGCTCCTGACATTCTGAACGTGTCTTCGATGGACTTTTTCTCTTTTTTGACATAGGTTTCATATTTCTCCTTTATATTCTTTGGTCGTACAACAAGCTGTTGGTTTCCAAAAGGATCTTCCAGAACTACTCGATCTTTTTCATAAGGCATTTTATCATCAGTAATATCACGAACCATTATTCCAATTAATTCAAATTTAACAGCAGCTCTCTTTAAATAGTCTTCCCAGCCAGGCTTAAGACCTATAAAATCAGATACTATAATAACAACAGTTCCTCGCTTAAGATATTGTGATACAAACTTAAGCGCATTATTAAGATTATAATGACCTCCATAATGACCAGGAGTCTTTAACTCGCGAGTTATAACGTAAAATATAGATTTATCTCGAGTGCATGGAAACTTGAACAGTACATCTTCAGAAAATAAAGCAAAGCCAACACTATCTCCTGCCTCTAAAATCGCATAAGACAATGCCGAAGTTAATTCTGCAGAATAGTCGCTTTTAGTTTTTTTAGAAGCTCCAATAAACATGCTATTACTGACGTCTATAAGAAAAAAAACATTCAACTCACGCTCTTCAACAAACTTCTTTATCAATGGCTTGCCGACTTTAGCACTTGCTTTCCAGTCAATTCTTATTGCATCATCATCTGGACTGTAATTCCTGTAAGAATCAAACTCCATCCCTGATCCTCGGAAAACACTTTTGTAACTTCCAATAACTTGAGAACCTATCATCTTTCTGGCAGCAATCCTTAACTTATCCAAGTGCTCATGATCTGCAGACAATTTAATCTTTTTCATTTTCATTGAACATTTATTGAACAGGAACTTTAGAAAGAATCTCTTCTATAACTTGATCTGTGGTTATCTTTTCTGCTTGGCCTTCATAATTCAGAATTATCCTGTGCCTGAGAACATCTTTTGCAATATCTTTGACATACTGAGGAGTCACATAATTATTTCCCTGAAGGACAGCCTGGACTTTGGCAGAAATAAACAAACTGATTGATGCTCTTGGAGATCCTCCATATTCAATATACTTTCCTGTTCGTAATTTATACTTGTCAGGATTTCTTGTAGATTCAACAATTCTTAAAATATAATCTTCAATATCAGAACTTAGATACACCTTATGAGCCATATTCTGCATCTCAATAATCTCACGAGGAGAAATAGCTTGTTTAATGTTAAAATCCTTGAAACTTCTCAGAGTAGCGTTAACTTTCAGTACTTTTTTTTCTTCCTCAATATTAGGATATCCCATGACTAGCTTGTATAAAAATCTATCAACTTGAGCTTCTGGAAGCCTATAAGTACCCTCGCTTTCTATTGGATTTTGAGTGGCCATTACAAAAAATGGATCATCTAAAGGAAATGTCTTTCCACCAATAGTTACTTGCCTCTCCTGCATTGCTTCTAGAAGAGCAGACTGAGTTTTAGGAGGAGCCCTGTTTATCTCATCAGCTAAAACAAAATTTGCAAAAATAGGACCTTTCTGAGTATAAAATCCTTTATGCTGATCATAAATAGTAAGACCCGTTATATCAGTAGGCAAAAGATCTACTGTGAACTGTATTCTACTGCCTTTACATCCTGTAGCTAAAGCCAATGTCTTAATCAAATGAGTTTTTGCAATTCCTGGAACTCCCTCTACAAGAACATGACCTCGAGCCATTACTCCTCGAAGAAATCCATCAACAACTTCATGCTGACCAACAACTGCTTTTCCAATTTCTGCCTTTAGATTCTGAAGCTTATCATAATATTTTTTCACAACTTCTTTTTTCAATTCTGAATTATTGCTATGGTACTTGTCATTATGCTTGGAATCTTTATGAGATTCATTGATTTTCTCTTTTTTTAATTTATGTTTCATAATAAACGACTTTTTGGTGTTTTTCTTTATATATATTTCCATTGTAAGTATGTGCATAGCATCCTAAGGTTAAAATTCAAAATTCAATCAAGAAAAATCATCGACGAGCGTCGCGAGGGGTTGTCCCTTTTAGCGTATGCTAAAAGTTCCGAACACCCGCATGCGAATCGAATGATTCGCTCGCAAGAAAGGCATGCGATAACTCGCGAGCAATACTTCAGTATTGCATGCCAGTGTGACTGAACTTACAGGGACGCAGCTCCTTATTGTGGCTCGTCTGAAATTTTGAAGATGCTATGCACATACCATTGTAATGCTCAGAATTCTCCAAGGATAATCATAATCTTTTAGCAGTTCATTTAGCATTTTAAAGTAGTTCAAATACTTTTAAATAATTTAAAGCATTAAAAAAATAAATGACAGCATTCATAGTAATTTTAGGACAAGATTTTTCAGGCACAATGCTTTACATACTATCAGGAGTTATTGCACTAATAGTAATTTTTGCTCTGCTAATTGCAAAGGAAATGTTTTCATCTGGAAAAAAGAATAAATCTCAAGAAAACAATCAAAACAACCCTCTGATTCAAGAAACTGAAACAAAAGAGACAAGAAAAAAAGCAAAAAAAGAAGATAAAAAAGCTGAACAGAAAACAAAAGAAAAACCAAAAAAAGATTTTGTGAAAGATTTTAATAACCTAAAAAAGAGAATTAAGAGAAAAAAGCTAAAAGGAAAAGAATACTTGAAAGAAGTCTCCAAATTCATGAGAACCTTCTTCTCAGAGGTCCTTGAGATAGACCACGAATTCACTTATGAAGAGCTTGAGCAGGCGCTTGCAAAAAAAAGAAAAAGATTTATTGAGTTTCCAAAGAAAATCCAAGAACTTCAGTACGGTTCTGAAATAATAATAAAAGATGATGTTGATAAAATCGCAGATGAACTTTATGAAATTGTAAAAAGTTTTCATACAGACCCAATTCAAGAGAAACAAAACGTGTGGAATTTTTTTTCTGGAAAGATTTCTGCAAAACAAAGAGATAAAAAGAAAGATGCAGGTCTTGGAGAACTTGAAAAAAAATTTGATATTTCAGTATCTGATGGGGATGTTAACGCATCTATTGAAATCTATAATGAATCACTTAAAGTATACTCAAAACTTTCTGAAGATGAAAAAAGAAAAGAATATCCGAGAATACATAAAATGTATGATCTTCTGAATAAAAAGTGAATCTGAATTCATAAGATTTAATGTTAAAAAATCAAAAAAAATGCCCTCTGACTTGGGGGGTTATTCTAAAAGCCAGAGGGCAAGAATACTAGTGAAAACTAGCAGTATGAATTAGACTTTTTTCAACTCACCTTTTTTGTCGGTTTTAGCAATTTTCTCTTCTTTTATTTTATTGGCAATTAAAAACTCAATTCCATGGCTCCTGTTTGCGAAGAGCTTTTCTTCAATCCGTTTATCCAACCAGTCTAATAGCTCACGATCAACAGTTATTGTTATTCTTTCTTTGGTCATGTTTTGCCTTGTCTCAGTATTACTATCAAGTATAAATAAATATAATAGAGTCTTATTACGTATTTATTTATATATTTTACTATTTTGTACTAGTTCATAAACTTTCATCATTCTTATAAGCACGAAATATTATAAAATAGCATATAAAAATATTTTAGCATATTAGATATGTAAAAGTGTGATTAATTCAAATATGAAGTTTTCGCAATCCAAATCCGAGATAGATTTATATAATAGTCAGAATGATTATGGCGCTATAGCTTATAAGCAAGAAAACTCAAGAGGACTAAAAATGAATGGAATGGAAAAAATATTCATAAAAGCAGAATTTAATGATATCTTAGGACAAGAAGAAACCAAAAATCAAGTTAAATCCGCATTGATATCAGGACATCACTTAATATTATCAGGACCTCCTGGAACTGGTAAAACTACTCTTGCAAAAAATATTGCAGGATTATTGCCTGAGATAACAGTCAATGAGTGCGAATATCATTGCAATCCCGCCCATCCATTATGTCCCAAATGCATGTCTGGAAAACAAAAAACAAAAAAAATAAAAGGAAACGAAAGATTTGTCCGAGTTCAAGGAAGTCCTGACTTAACTGCAGAAGATCTTCTCGGAGATATAGACCCGGTTAAAGCATTAAAATTCGGACCTAATAGCATCGAGGCATTCACTCCTGGAAAGATATTCAAAGCAAACAACGGAGTCTTATTCTTTGATGAAGTTAATCGATGTCCAGAAAGATTACAAAATGCATTACTTCAAGTCTTAAGCGAAGCAAAAGCAACAGTCGGATCTTATACATTAGACCTTCCTGCAAATTTCATACTTATCGCGACGATGAATCCAGAAGATACTAGCACAGAACCACTATCTGAAGTATTCCTTGACAGATTTGATGTCATAGAAATGTCGTACCCAGAAGACCATGAAATTGAAAAAAAAATAGTTAAAACAAAAGGCAAAAAACTTGAAGTCGAATTTCCTGAAAAACTAATAGATATGCTGATTCATTTTATAAGATTGTTAAGACAAGACAAGAAGCTTGAGAAAAAACCAAGCGTGCGAGCATCTATCAATCTTTACGAGCGAGCACAAGCAAATTGCCTGATACAAGGACGAAAAAAAGTAAACCAAGAAGATATAGATAGGGCAATGATCTCTGTTTTAAGCCATAGAATAAAACTAATTCCATCTGCCAAGTATCTCAAAACTCCTGAAGAATATGTGAAAGAAGAGTTTAAAAAATACTCAGAAGAGTATTCAGAAATGCTTGGAAAGGGGGATGGGTGACACAAGTGTCAAGATCAATGACAAAGAGAAGATAGAAGAGCTATCAGGAGACCTTTCTAATACTGATGAAGAAGACAAACTGATGCATTCTGTCTTGGAAAATGATAAAGAAACAATAGATGATGGAAAACTGATAAGCGATGCTATAAACCAAGGATTGGGCTCTTTTATTCCTCATATGATGTATGAGCAGCTTGTAAGAAACTACAAGATGGCAAAACAGATTTACGGAGAGACAATAATTCGCGAACTTACAGGATATGATCCTGACTATATTGAAAAAAATATCAACGTCCCAGAATTCAAGAAAAAAATACAAGACAACATTAACAACAAAGTCAAAGATTTAAAAAAGAAAAAACTTCTAGATTCTGAAGGGATTACTGATAAAGGGCTTAATCTCGCATCTCTAGTGATGTATGTTCAGGAATTAGATAATTTAATACCTAAAGGATTTTATGGAGATAAAATACATAAAAAAAGCTTCACTTATGGAGAGCGAGAAAATATAAGTTCCTATAAAAAAGGAGATAAATATAAAGACATAGAATTACGAAAATCAATCAAGACAGCAGTCAGAAGATCACACTCTGACTTGAAATCTGAAGACTTGAGAGTGAGCCAAAGAAAAGGTAAAGGACAAATCCATATCGTTTATGCTCTTGATTCTTCAGGATCAATGAAAGGCAAAAAAATAGAAACTGCAAAAAAAGCAGGAATAGCTCTAGCATATAAAGCAATAAATAATCGTGATAAAGTAGGATTGATAGTCTTTGGATCTGAAATTGAAAAAACAATAAATCCAACACTTGACTTTCCAATCATACTTCGTGAGATAGTATCTGTCAGAACAACAGGACAAACAGATATTGCGAAAATGATTGAAAATGCTCTTATTTTATTTCCTGAGGCTAATGTGACAAAACATTTGATAATACTCACCGATGCTCTTGCAACAGCAGGGGATAATCCTGAAAATCAGACAATAAAAACATGCTCTTTAGCAAGAAGCAAAAACATAACAATATCTGTAGCAGGAATAAATCTTGATAAAGAAGGCAAGAAACTCGCAGAGGAAATGACTAGGATTGGCGAAGGAAGACTTTATAATGTCAAAAATCTCGAAGAACTTGATAAAATAATTCTTGAGGATTATTATGCGTTTAGTTAAATTTTTTATTGCATCTAATAGAAAAAAACATCATTAATAAAAAAAATTTTGACATTTCACTTCTTTTTACTTCTCTTCTTAGATTTCTTACTTTTCTTGGATTTCTTCTCTTCTCTCTTCAACTCAGCATAAGACTTGTAAAAGAAGAATCCTATTATTGAGAAAGTTATTGCAGGACTGGCCCATTGAGGAACATGAAATCCGAAACTATCAACAAGCATGATTATTCCTAAAGCAAATATTGAGTACATAGCACCATTCTTCAAGTATTTATACTTCTTGACATTTTCAATATTACTAACTGTCAATTGCCTTACAACAAACGCACCGATACCGTTTCCTATCAAAATAAGAGGAACTGAAAGAGTGAAAGCAAAAGCTCCTAAAATACCGTCAACCGAGAAAGTAGCATCTATTACTTCAAGATAAAGTATCTTGCTCATATCAGAAAGATTAGAGCTTCCTTGAATCATTTCCTTCTCTGCTTTTTCAGCATTCTCCTTAAACCCATGAGTTATGAAAAAAGCTGTTGATCCAACTACTGCGCCAAATGCCATCCAAGGATTTTTTTTTATTGAAAACCAAACTAAAAGAGATAATAAAACTGAGACAACTGCAAAAAACCAAAGTCCTTTCTTTTCAATATACTCCTCTCCAATAAGACCATAATGTTTTGACTCTAAAAATATCCAATGGAAAAACAAGAAGATTAAAAAAGTTCCCCCACCCATTAATAAAATGGGAGCAGACTGTTCTATTACTTCTTTAACATGAGGATCTGAACTGAATGAAGCTGTGAATGCACCAATAGGGCCAAGAGAAGGATTGCTAACCCAAATAATAAGCCAAGGCAATAATCCCCGAACCATAAATACAGCAATTAAAATTCCCCAAATCAAGAACCAACGCCTTGCTTTAGGAGACATTGTTGAAAGAACTTCAGCATTAATGATCGCGTTATCAACGCTGATAATTATTTCAAACAACGCAAGACCAAAAATAATCAAAATCATTGAAAATATATCCATAAACCTGAAAAACTATCTTAGAATAAAAAGCTTACGGTAGATACAGAAATTGTGCTAGTGTGGTAGACAGAAAGAACAAAAAAATCAAGCAATCTTAACAGAAATGACTCGTTCTTTAACATAATCTGTTTTTATCAGAACCTCAATACAATCTTTAAGTTTTGTGAATTCTCTCTTATCTTTAGCATAAATTACTCTGTTTTTTTCAAATACTTTCTTGTGCTTTTTCTTAAAATGCAGAACATGAAATTTCATTGAACTGGGAGGTCCTGAGATTATCCTTTCTTTATCAAGATCCTTAAAAAAAAAAAAAAAAGTTGCTTTCCCATCTGAATATTTCCATCCGCTCTTTGCTTTGA
>CAZDUE010000062.1:0-9190 GCA_964508575.1 uncultured Methanosarcinales archaeon | reverse complement strand
CGGCTTCCTTTTGAAGTTTTTAAAAAGCATTTTTATCCTGAAGTTAACTCGAGAATCTTAGAATATGCGTTTGCTTTCCAGAATCTTCCTGAGATTCCTAAAGGTAAAGAAATTAAAGTCATGGATTTTGGTTGTGCTGAAAGCACTCTTCCAATTCAAATGGCAAGTTTGGGCTATAAAGTGTCTGGATTTGACCTTCAAGATTACTATTTTGAACATAGGAATTTCAAATTTTACCAAGGTGATTTTCTGAAAAACAATCTTAAAACTGGAAGCTTTGATATTGCTACAGGAATTTCTTCAATAGAACACTCTGGATTAGGAAGTTATGAGTCTCCTGTTTTCTCTGATGGTGATAAAAAAGTCATGCAGGAAATAAAACGGCTTCTTAAGCCAGGTGGAAAATTAATAGTAACAGTTCCTTTTGGACAAAAACATAAAGATGAGTTCCTCAGGAGTTATAATATCGAGGCATTAAACTTTTTTGTTTCAGATTTTAAAATTGTTAAAGAACGATACTTCATGAGAAATCCAGAAATGACAGAATGGTTCGAATCTACTAAGCAAGAGGTTGAAAAGCTTCCTTACGATGCTATTCGAGGTCCTGATGGTGTTGCATGTCTTGTCTGTGTTAAGGAAAAATAGTTATTGAAAATAAAAAAAGAGTTAAAAAAGTTTCAAATGGCTAAAATAAAATATTTCAGTACAAAACTAAAAAAGCTCAATCTTGGTTGTGGACGAGATATTAGAAAAAACTATGTAAATATTGACTTTACTAAGATGCTTGGTATTGATGTAGTTCATGACTTGAACAAATTTCCTTATCCTTTTAAGGACAATACTTTTGAAGAAATAGAATGCAGGCACGTTGTCTGTTTATTAGAAGACCCTGTTAAAGTAATGGAAGAACTTCATAGAATCTGCAAGAATGGAGCGATAATCAAGATTTTTGATGTTTACTATAACTGTTCAAGTCCTGGAAATGATCCTTATTTGAAAAGAACGTTTAACGAGAATTCATTTAACTGGCTTGACAAGACTTATTCTACTGGTTATTATACAAGCAGGCATTTTAAGATTTTAAAGCGTGATTTAATTCCTACAAGATTGGGAAAGATGATTCCTAAATTCATGAGAAAAACAACAAGCATAGTAATTGGTGAAGTAATAAAGAATGTTTATTTCGAGATTCAAGTTGTTAAGAAGAGTTAATCGTAATTTCGGTAATTCTTCGGATGTAATCTTTGGCTCTAAGGGTTTTAAGAAATTTTAATGCTTTTTTCTTAAGCACCACATTCATTATTAGACCTCAATTTCTTTCTTAGCTTTCTCCCATGAAACAAAATCTGAATTATCTCCAGACCTGATTTTTTTAATACTTTTATTCAAGTTTCTTTTTTCTCTAGAATAAAGTTTAATATCATCGATCTGCTCTTTAATTAATTCAACATCTTTTCTTAGACTACTTACATCCCGTTTTATAGAGTTTAGTGTTTGCATAACTTCTTTTTTAAAAATTGCTTCAGTCATAAATAATAACATAGAATTTAAAATATAAAAACCTATCGATTAATTTCCAATCCTTCACTAATCATCTCATCCTGAGCTTTTGTAGTTCTATAATAAGCAGTTTTGAGTGCTTCACTCGAGTATTTATCTCCTTCTTCTTCATATTCTGGACTTTCTTCTTTTAATTGCGCTATCTTGATGCATATCTCTTTTTTGTATTCAGAAACTCCCTTTTGTGGAATATTATCACAAATTGCTGGATTCTTAGTCTGTGCTGCAATTCCAAAATAGCATAATTCAATATTCTTGGAAATTTTAACATCACTGCAAAGTTCTGTATTATTTTTTTTTGCAGATATTTTTAGATAACATAGATCTTTTATTTGAGGATTATTTATTAATACACAATCAGAAACTTTATGAGATATAATTGTTGAATTAAGTATGCAAAAATCCCTAGAATTGTTTTTTAATTTCTCGCATTGTGATAAATCCTGTGATGAACCATTAGTCTTACAAGATGCAATGAAGAGAATGAATAATATTGGCAAAAAAATCAGCAGCAGATTCTTTCTCATATAAGCTTCGCCTCAAAAATATCCTGATCATTCTGATCAAACTTTTTATCTTTTAATAATAGAAATATGGAATCTTCATTGAATTTTATAGCATGTGTCTCAAATTTTTCAAAAATAACTCCTTCGGACGATTTTAAAATAACCTCCTCAGTTTTATCATCTTTTTTTCTGACATCTTTTACTAGAACTCTTGCAGATCCTTTGATAATGAAAAAGAGTGTCCTGCACTTTTTATGATAATGATTGCCCATTATCGAGTTTTTATCCATGAATCCACCATTAATTGCTTTCCATCCAGTTTCTGAATTAATGAATTCTTGAAAAGTCCCTCTTGAATCTTTACGCTGGTAAATATTTTTTACTATTTCCATGAAATCATCTCTGAAATTTTATTCTTTTTTCTTCTTAAATGAATCATTTACTCTCAAGCACTTTCTTTAATGAGTCAACAACATAATTCATCTGTTCATCTGTCAAGCTCATTGAGGAAGGAAGATAAAATCCTCTGTTGGAAAGCCATTCTGATACTGGATATTTTCCTTTAGTATCTGGAACGCTTTTATACATTTCACTTCCTTTTCTATAAACAGGCTGCTGGTGCATTGAAAAGAAAAAAGACCTTGTGTCAATTCCATAATTATCGAGTAATTCCTGCATTACTTGTTCCTTACTCTTGCGAACATTATCTTTTAGAACAACTCCTATCATCCAGAAAACACTTTTAGCCCATTCTGCTTCATAAGGCAGTTGACAGTATTTCTCGACTTTTTTAAGTTTTTCTATATACTTCTTAGCTAATTTTCTTTTTTCTTCAACTATTTTATCAGCATGCTCCATTTGAGCTACTCCAATTGCTGCATGCAAGTTAGTCATTCTATAATTGAATCCAATTTCTTCATGCAAGAATCTTGTTTTAGTAAATGCCTGGTTCTTGTAAAGCGCTGCTTTGTCAATTAATTCTTTATTATTAGAAGTTAACATTCCTCCTTCTCCTGTAACTATTATCTTATTGGAATAAAAACTAAAGACCGCAATATCACTTAAAGATCCAGTCCTTTTTCCTTTAAATTCTGCTCCGTGGCTTTCGCAACAGTCTTCTATTATCGCGATTTTATGTTTTTTTGCAATTGCTTGTATTTCATCCATTTTTGCAGGATGACCGTACATATGGACAACCATTATTGCCTTAGTTCTAGAAGTTATCTTAGCTTCAATTAATTTAGGATCAATACACATTGTATCTTTTTCAACATCTACAAGAACAGGCTTTGCACCCTGAAGTATTATTGTGTTAGCAGTACAAATTATTGTAAATGACGGAATAATAACTTCATCCCCTTCCTTAATACTTAGAGCCATTAACGCAAGATGTATTGCTGCTGTTCCATTAATGCATGAAGTGGAATATTTACAGCCAGCAAATCCTTTAAATTTTTCCTCAAACTCATTAACGTATTTTCCCATAGAACTAACCCAGTTAGTATCTATGCAATCTTGGACGTATTTTTTTTCATTACCCCAAAATCTCGGTTCTGAAACTGGTATTTTTATCTTGCTTTTGCTTTTAACTTCAGCCATATTATCACCTTAATTTATAATTTTAATTATTAATATTCTATCTAATCATCGATCCAATGCTGTTTTTCTTAAAGAATCCTCCCAGCCAGTTGCATTAGGAGCATCCCAGTGTTCTGGTCTCTCTTTCCACCTTGATAAATCAGTATCAACCATTTCTTCTACTAACTGCTTGAAAGATATTTTTGGCTTCCAGCCAAGTTTCTTTTTTGCCTTAGCAGGATTTCCTAAAAGTAGATTAACTTCTGCTGGTCTCAAGAATTTCTTGTCAACTTTCACATATTTTTCGTAATCTAGTTCTAAATGATTAAATGCAATATCGCAAAATTCTCGCACAGTTCTTGTCTCTCCTGAAGCAATCACAAAATCATCTGGAACTTCTTGCTGCAGCATTAGCCACATTGCTTCTACATAATCTTGAGCATGTCCCCAATCTCTTTTTGATTCTAAATTTCCAAGTTTCAGATCAGATTGAAGGCCTAATTTGACTCTTGCAACAGAATTAGTTATTTTCCTAGTGACAAACTCTAGTCCTCTATAAGGAGATTCGTGATTAAAAAGTATTCCAGAACATGCAAACAATCCATAAGCTTCTCTATAGTTTTGTACAGTATGGTGCGCAAATGTCTTTGCAGATGCATATGGACTTCTAGGATGGAACGGAGTATTCTCATCTTGCGGAAAATTCTTTCCAACTTCTCCAAACATCTCACTAGTTGATGCCTGATAGAACTTAGTTTTCGGCGACAATAGTCTAATACAGTCCAGTATCTTCAATGCCCCTATTCCATCTACTTCCGCCGTAGATATCGGCTGGTCAAATGATCCTCCTACAAAGCTTTGTGCAGCTAGATTATAGACTTCATCAAATTTGAAGTTTTGAAAAATCTCAACCATCGAACTTTGGTCTGTCAATTCCAGAGGAACAAGAGTTATCTTATTAAGCAAACCCATTGATTTTAATCTCCAAAAATTAGGGGTGCTTATTCTTCTATAAGTTCCATAGACTTTGTAGTTTTTTTGCAATAATAAACTCGAGAGATATGCTCCATCCTGGCCTGTTATCCCTGTTATTAACGCAGTTTTCATAATCAAAACAAACTAAACAGCAGATATATAAAAGTATCTGCATTAAATTCCATAAGAAACATTAGGAATAAACATGCAGAAGAACATAGCAGAATAAAACAGCAGAAGAAACTAGCATAAGATTTTTAAATGAACTTCATTAAATTCTTACTATGAATATTAAAAAATTCCAGAGGCGGCAAATAGAAATTTTTACACAACAATATTATTCAAAACTTGATTTTGCACACAATATAGATCACATGAATAAAACAATAAAAATAGCTGTTTTGATTGCTAAAAAAGAAAAAGCTGATCTTCAAACTGTAAAAATAGGGTCAATGCTTCATCAGTTTCATGATGATATTCCAAAATTAAAAAAATTCCTAGAAAAAATCAAGCTTAGCAAACATGATATTTCAGAACTGCTTGAATTTGCAAAATTCAGGCCATTCAAAAAAGGAATAATAAAAAATCCTTCTTTAGAAGTTAAAGTTGTATTCGATGCAGATGCTCTTCAAGTAATAGGTCCCTATGGAATTTTGAGAGAAGTATGTTGTAACATTAAATCACGGAGTAAAGAATGGCACAAAAGTGTTAAAGATGCCAAAAATGTTGAAAAGAAATTTTACAACTCATTACAGACAAAGACAGGAAAAAATCTGGGCAAACAATTAATTAGTTTGACAGAGAATTTTTGGAGAGAATATGATTATTATGAGGAATTATGAATATGATAATTAGAAAAAACATTTTAATTTCAAACATCCTATTCATAAGAATGATTAGATAAAACTTAACTTTTGACTAGAACCATCCTCAATTTTCTTAAATATTTCTTATCATTTCAAAAGAACTTTTAATTTACGAATAAGATCTTCAATTTCTTTTACTAATTCTTTAGCCTCATCAACTGAAACTTTTTTTCCATAATAGTTGATCTTATTTCTAATTTTTCTTAATCTGTCAAATTTTGCAGCAAAGATATTTTGACCTTTTTCTTTTAATAAGTAAGTAAAAGCTTCATGAGTATAGACTTTGTAGCCTTCTTCAAGTGCAATTGCTTCTAAAATACTACGCAAAACATCATAGTAGTTGCTAACAATTTTTCTTGAAGAATGATCATTAATCTCTAGAGATCTTAAAAATTTGATATCCAAATCCGCTGTTTCTTTTAAGGATCTGACTAATGCTGGATCTTTAAAAGATTTTCTCACATTTCCCGATTTTATTAGATCTTCTAATCTCACCTAAATACCTCCCAGTATCCGTTTATTACAATTCCATTAACCAGACTATTTAATAAATTTTTATTTGATTTTTTCATTTTTTCAATTTCTCCTTTTGAATAAACAAACAATTGAACTGGGTGACCTAATTTTTCTTCAAATTTATCAAGTTTTAATTCTTTTTTCAATGGGGAGATTATGAGTAAATCTATATCACTCTTGTTCGTATTTTCAGCTTTTGCATAAGACCCAAACAGAACTATTGCTTCTGGTTGATCATATTCCTCTATCAAAAATTTTATGAGTCCTGATTTTCGTAATTTCTCAAGATTAAACATACATTTAGCATTTATGAAAGCTTCACTATCTGTATTTGCTTTGAAGATTAAATGATTGTATTGAGTTTTGGAAGTTAACAAATCATCCTTTTGAAGATTAGTCAAATACTTTGATATAGTGGTAGGAGATAAAGTTAATAGTTTAGCAAGTTCTCTTACATAAAACTCGCGCTCAGGCTCCTCAAAAAAATAACTTAAAAGTTTGTCCATTTTAACCAACAATTGTCCATAAAACTAGACAGTTGTCCACATATATAAATGTTTCTTTTTTTTTTTTTTTTCTTTACACCCAACTCCAACTGACTAGGACATCCAATTCTATAACCAACCATCACAAGTTTTTTAAAGCAAGTTTGCAGTATTCTCAAGATGAAGAAAGATTTAAGTTCAAAATCAATAAACTCTTTTGAAAACAAAACAATCTGCGGAATATATTACTTGCGAGACCAAACAGGAGAGCCTTGCCATAGAGCGCATATGCCGTGGTTTAAGAGTATTCCTAATTTGAGGATTACTTCATATAAGCTGGATATTCTGCCAGATGTTATTTCTTCAGGAGGTATTTTAGCTCAGAAATCTTCATTTCTCAAGTCAGCAATAATGCCGCAAGCTGATATCTATATCATGGAAAGCATTTCCTGCATGCCCTCAGTAACCTTTCGTAAAGGTGTAAAAATAATAATAAATACCGATACTTTTTTCAAAGATCTCGAAAGTTATTCTGGAATAAAAAAAAAATATGCAGATTGGCTATTGAACAATGTGAATGGAATTATCTCAACTTCTCCGATGATGAAGGAACTTGCGGAAAAATATACGAGTGTTCCTAACGAGGTTATTTATCCTTTTGTTGATGTTAAAAAATTCTTAAAAATAAAACCAAGATATAATAAACATACTATATGATCAATAAACATGTCTTACAGTAAAGGAACTGATATTCTTGTTGAAGTATTTAAAAAATACAAGGAGATTCATAAAGATGCAAAGCTTATTATTCTTGGAGAGGATAAAATGAAAAAAGAGCTTGAGAAAATTCCTGGAGTTATTACCCCTGGATTTTGTGATCCTGCTCCATATCTAGAAGAAGCATCAATCTATATTAACACTGCTCGACACGAGCCTTTTGGTCTTAATATTATAGAAGCAATGGCCTCAGGACAAATTCCCATTGTATCGAAATACTGCGGAGCTAAAGATTTTGTTGAGAAGATTGATAAAGAACTAGTAACAGATCTTAATCCTGATAATATCTTGCGAGCAATCTTGAAATTAGAGAAAAGAAAAGATCTTTCAAAACTTCGAGAAAAATGCAGACAGGTTGCAAAAGAATTTACAAAAGAGAAATGCGTTAATGATTTTAAGATTAAATTAAAAAAACTCTTGAAAGATATTGAAAATAATAAAAAAGGAATGAATAAATCAGCATGAAAAAAACTTCAATTAAAAAATCAAGTGCAAAATCTGGAAAACTGAAAATAGCAATCTTAACTCAGGGATTCAGATTGAACGTAGCAGAAGCTGCGAATATAACAATAAGAATGCTTGCAGAGTATTTAACAGAACAAGGCCATGAAGTTACAATATTCTGCAACCAGATCTGGGGTCAGCCATTGAGAGAAAAAATACGATTTGCAGGAAGAAAAAAAGAGAAAAAAACAAGAAATTTTTACACTGTGATAAGACAACAGTCTAACTATGACTCCAAAATTTCTGCAAATCTGCAATTGTTTGATTTTTCTAAAATGATAAAAAAAGAAGTCCAAGATTCTGGAAAAGATTTTGATATAATTCATAATTTTAGTGCTTCTCCTGTTCTTGCAATTCGAAGTTTAACTGCAAAAAGATACTCAAAAACTTCAAAAGTTGTCCAGACAATTAAAGCCAAGAGCCATTATTTTATTCTGAACTCTTTTACTTACCTTCTTAATTTTTGTGATACTGTTACAGTTCCTACTAACTTTTTGAAAAAAGACTTGTTAAAATGGGGTCTTAAAGATTCAAAAGTAAAAATAGTTCCTTCTTACATAAATATTGAAAAGTTCAAGCCTCAAAACAAGGCCAAGGTAAAAGAAAGATACGGTTATGAAAAACAAAAAATTCTTCTTTACTATGGTCATTTGTCAGAGAAAAAAGGAATTTCTTATTTGATAAAGGCAATTGAATTATTGAAAAAAGAAGTGAATAAAAACAAAAAAATAAATTTCATAACATTATTAGTTACAGGTTCTGGAGATTCTTATATTGTTCCTTATGAGCATATGATTAAAGAAAAAAAGCTTGATAAAGAAATCAAGATAATAAGAACTGTTGCGAATATAGAAGATTATGTCAATCTTGCTGATCTTGTTGTTCTTCCGTATCCTGATCTTACTTCAACAGAAGCACAGCCCTCATGTGTTCTTGAGACAATGAGCTCTAGAACGCCATTATTGACTACAGAGATTGAAGAATTAAAAGAATTAGTAAATAACAAAGAAGTTTATTTTGCAAAGCCAAAAGACTCCAAGAATCTTGCAAAAAACATATCAAAAATAATGAACTTAAAGAAAAATGCAAAGACTGAAAAAATGCTTGATTCTGCATACAAAAAAGCAATGCAGTTTGACAAGAATCAAGTTTTAAAAGAATATGAGAAGATTTATTTGGATTTGGTGAAGTAAAAATTTGCAAGAGTTTCTAATTGTTTCATATTCATGATTTCTTCTCCACACTTTAAACATTTGTAGGCTTCAAATTCTGTTTTATCCTGCTTGATACTATCTTTTATTTTTTTCATTTCTCCTTTATTGCAATTTGAACATTTCATTTATTTCAGTTTAATCATTTTATTTAATCAATGAGATATTGCAATGCGGCTACCCCGGGCGCTAAAGCTTGGGGTTTCTACCGC
>CAZDUE010000061.1:2543-9242 GCA_964508575.1 uncultured Methanosarcinales archaeon | reverse complement strand
CCTTCCAAGTACTACTATCAGCAACCATTCTAGAATCTAAAGTCTTACCAGAAACGACCAAGGCAAAGTAAAACAAAAAGTAATCAAATACTTAGGAACAACCAAAAACAACATTGAAAAATTCAATTATTGGGACAAAAAACGCAAAACAAAATAAGAATATCCGCGCAACGCCCATTAAGCTCCCAGTATGGAAAACAATATATTAGTTCACTATTGTTTATTAACAATTGTTTATTGATGATTCATCGCTCAATAAAAGAAAAAATATTTATAAGACCTAACAATAACCAAAATTATTAATTTTAAGAAATATGGGTGGAAAAATGAGGTTATCGTCTATAAATAAATATTTAATTGCTATACTTGTAGTTTTTATTGTTTCTTTTACAATACCCTTAGTCAATGCTAAAAGTGAAATTGTTATAAATTCAAGAGACTGGCACGAAGTATACTCGGGACTTTTATATACTGAATTAAGATCAAATAATGAAACTGCGCATTATGTACTGCCAGATACAGGACAGGGAGTTGCTTTGTACAAAGAAGGACTGATTAACAAGAACAACAGTATAATCTTAATAGAATCCAAAAAACCAGCCATATTTGGATATGAATCACAACTACTGGGCGCAAGATATAATGTTTCTGAAGTGATTTCAGAAGATGATTTAAATTTCGAACTAGGGAAAAAAATAACTGAAGAAAAGAAAATAAAAAATTTCATCATCATTGATGGAGCACTAGGATATGATTCGATAGCTGTTGCACCTTATGCAATCTTGACTAATTCATATGTTTTATACACAGATAAAAATAACATAAATCAAATAACCAGCTTTCTAGATGAAAATGCAGACAAAATCATGATCTATGGAAGAGTAGAGCGAGAAGTAAGAGAAAAACTAAAAAAATTCAACCCTGAAATAATAAACAATGAAGACAGATACTTAGACAATATTGAAATTGTAAAAAAGTTCATAGAAATTACAGATGCAAAACAAATAACTCTAACAGAAGGAGATTTCATGGAAACTGGATTATTCACAAAAGAGTTTCCTTCATTACTTATAGGAACTTCAAATATTCCTGATAGTATCATGGAATATCTTGATAGCTCTGAAATCAAAGCAGCAATAGTGATAGGATACGACCTATATGACAATGCCTTAAGAATAAGGAGAGCAACAGGAATAAGAGTATTTCTGAAATATGGGATTGGGGTTGTAAATAATAATCCTGTAGGTCAAGTATATGCATTGAATAACTATCCAATACCAGGATATAATCCGGAGATAACAATAAAAGACATCAGATATAATACTTTAACAAAGCAACTCGAAGTAATATATGAAAACAAAGGAGATGTGTATACATACTTTCGAGCGCTTTCACATGATTTGAAAATAAACAATAACAGCATCAAAGCAGTCGGAGATCAAGAATCCTTGTTCATAGAAAAAAAGAGCACTACCGCAACATTATATGACCTTGATTTGACCAACTATACAGGAGAAGAAATAATAGCATTCAGTAAAGTTGCATTCGGAGAAGGAAAAAGCAGTTTAGCATTCTTACTTGAAGAAAATAGAACAATAAACATCATTGCACTTGAAGACAACTCAAAAATTGAACTTAAAAAAATTGAATATAACAAACAGACAAAAAGGTTTGAAATAGAAATTGAAAACATAGGAGAAGAATCAGCATATGCAAATCCAGAGATTGTTGATCTCATATTAAATGATGAAAAGACAACAATAGGTGGAGAACAACAAAGAATACCGTCAAAAAGCAAAAAAGTATTTAAGATAAAAGCAGACCTTGACCCTGTGGATATTGAAGATAATTCTCTTTTAAATATAAAAATAAGATATGGTTCAAGAGAAGATGCTTTGATAAAATTTCTTAAAGAAGAAAGAGAATTGAAAATAAAGACAAACATGACATTGATACTAGTAATAGCTGCAATTGTCGCAATATTGATAACTGCATTCATACTAATGAGAAAAAAACAACATTAGATCTGGATTAGATATGAACAACAAATGAACCAAAAAAAATCAGATAAAAAAAGAGTTTTAAAATTTTTTAATTTTATTTTTATTACTATTGCTTTTTTAACATTGCTCTTATCTTCCTGTCAAAAAGAGTCTGAATTTAAAAAAGGAAACAAATCTGAAATAATTGTTGCAGATGTGGACGGACAAAAAATAAGCCTCAATTATGTGGAAACAAGACATAAATTCTTTAATTCATACATAAGCAAAAAAGAATTTTTAAATAAAATAATCGTGCCTCAAATAATCTTATTGCAAGAATCAAAAAGATTAGGAATTAACGTATCTGAAGAAGAAGTAAACACTGAGTTCAGCAATTATAAAAAAATAAGCCCTTTATCTGAAATTGAGTTCGAGAAATACATGAAAAACCTTGATATTGATGAAAAAACAGCAAAAGAAATGATAAAAGAAGCTTTAATCTTGGAAAAGACATCTAATGCTCTCGTTCCAGAAGATCTTGAGATAAGCAAAGAAGAGATGATTAAATTTTATGAATCAAACAAGGAATATTTCAGCAAGAATGATAAAGATCTTACTGAAGCAGAACCTTTCATAAGAGAAGAGATTTTATCTGAGAAAAAACAAGATATTCTTGACAAGTACATTCTAAAAAGAGGCACTGAGAAAAATATCTTAATATTTCCAGATGCAATTAAAGAATAAAGCAGAATTCTAGTTGTAGAAATGACAGTCAAATCTTTTCTACAGAGCTATCAATAAAAAGAATTAAATATTAATCAAGGATAATTCTTAACAACAATGAAGGACAATGAAAAGAGGGAGATAATCTTAGTTTTATCAGCCCTAGGAATAATCCTTGTCTCAATAGTTATTGCAATAATTCTTCAAGGAGAATCTACAGGCAACACAATCAGAAAAACAGGAGACTTAATCTATCAAAAAGATGATACTCCTGACAATATTACAGTAGAAGCAGGATCTGTCAACTTAATGGTCCTTTCAGTAAGAATCTTTCCTTATTGGGATGCATTTTATGGGAATCTAACAAACAACCGAAGCAAAGATGGAATAACTCTTAAAACCAATGTCACTTTTGACGTACCTTATAAGAAAATAGGTGTTGCAGCATGCGATAAAACAGAACTTTACTTGACCCCAACTGACACTCATTTTTTTACAAATTTTGACATAACTCTGCCAAGCCAAAGCTATATGGACTCATTAACAGCTGCAACCACAAACCAATTTGATACATACTTTGACTTTACAAATTTAACTTCAACATATAACATATCCAAAGCAGCAGCCATATTCACAGAAACAATGAATGTATCTGTAGGAAAAAATAATCTATCAATCCCTGGAACAAAACTAAATGCAACATCAGGTCAGTATGAATTAGGGATATTAAAAAATGAAGATGGAGAAATAATTTTAGTATCAAAAATAAAAAACGGCTCTTTTGAAAATAGATCAATGAATTTTATGGTAATGCTGCCAGTATCTCCAAAGAAAAATCTTACATTCTATGCATTCCAAGATATCGCAGATAGAGATCACTGCCCTTACTTGTACAAGCAATTCATAGTATATGTCCCAGTAATCGAATATGTCTATGTTGACAGGCCTGTAAGTGGAAAAAGCAAAAGCAGCAGTGGTAAAGGAACACAGATAGTTGAAAGAATTGTAAAAGTAAAAGTGCCTGTTAATGTAACTCAATACATAATCAGAAATCAAACTATCATGAACAACACAAAAAAAGACACCATCTCAAATGACGAACTTGAAGCTCAAGCATCTTATACATCTGCAAAAAACATTGTAGAACAAAACCCTGAATGCTATGAACTTACTGAATTATTAAGAAGGGTTGAAGATGCATTAGACAGCAAAAACTATGTAGAAGCGAACCTGCTTTCTAAAACAGCATCAAAAGGATGCCAAGGGCTTCTTCAAAAAAAACCAGGAATTGAAAGTCCATTAGCAAAAGTACAGGGTATAATGAAACCATCAAATCCAGTTGTACTTCCAGTATTATTTTTAACACTCATACTTCTTGTCATGATGTACTCTTACAATCGATTAAGAAAAAACAGGACCAGTTGATAACCCCAAAAATAAAATTCCAAAAACAGAAAAGAACAAGTAACTGATTAAAAATGATGAAGGGAAAAAAGTGATTGTAATGAAAACAAATAGTTTGGGACAATAGTTACGCATGATCAAATTCCCAAACTAAATAGTAAAAGACAACTATGATCATGATTTATTTCTGTCTTTTACTATAACTCAATAAAGCTCTAAATAAAAATCAACAGAATTTCCTCCTTTATAAGAATCAAAAGAAGCAGGAATCCTCACTTCATAATCATAAGTTCCATACTTTCCTGGCTTGTTCTTATTAACTTGCGTTATAAACATTATGTTCTCGTTATCGGTTTTATCATACTCATTGTTTCCTGTATCTCCAGAAGAATCCCACAATATTCCAGTCACAAAAGTCGAACTGTTAGTACTGTTATAAATAGGAACACTACTTAATTGCTTTCCAAAAACATTAAATGTTCTCGAAAATCTCGGACCATTTCCATTATTACTAAAAGTCGCATTCAAGCCATCAGTAAGATTATTAATCATCAGTTTTGTATTTAATTCAGAAAAATCTTTATTAGAATTGCCTGAAGTCTTAAGCTTTCCTAATGGTGTTGAACTTGCCCAATTTATCGCAGCATTCTGGGGAACAACATAAATATTGGCAGAATAATAACCAGACCAATTAACTATACTTTTTCCAGCAGAATTACCAAGAACAACTGCTCCTGATACCGTACCGTAAAAATAATTCCATGAACTTAAAGTATAAGAATCGGATTTATTGAATAATATTGACCCATTTATAAAATCTGTCAGGTTCCATGAAGCAACCACAGTCAAATTCTTAGGACTATTGCATCTTGAATTTTCTGTAATATGCGTTGTTGTAGAATTTTGAGCATTTTTTGGCACCAATATCGTGGTTTTACTAATATTCTGAAGAAATGAGTTAGTTGTTGAGTTATATAATTTAATCCTTAATGTGCCAGTAAAATTAGTATTCCCTGTATTATTAACTGTTGTCGTAACATTAACCACATTACCACAATTATAAGGAACAGAAGATACTGAATTTCTCAAAGTTCCATCATAATCTCTTTTTATCTCAAAAGTTCCAGTATTCTGACCGTTTGCAGCACTTGTATTTGCTCTGAAAGCAATCGTATAATTTTTTGGAAGGATGGAATTATTCTGATTTATTGTTCTATTATAGCACAAAACAGTAGTTGTAATTCCATCTGAGAAAGTCTTCATAAAAGTATGATTCAATATTAACTGGTTGCCATTTTTTGTTACATTGCAGCTAATTGTAAGCCTAGTATCTGGATTAGTTGCTGTTATATTAGCAGTCACGTTAATCCCTATCCTTGTACCGAACCATGGAAGAATCTTGTTAGTGGATGCATTCCTTGCAACAACGTTATTTACTGTTATTCCAGCATCAGCAAAAATAGGAAATATAAAAAATAAAAACAACAAGAATACTGTTAAAAATATCGCTTTAATCAAATGTGATTCTTTTTTGCCTTTTTTGCAATAGAAATTTTTTATTAACATTTTTTTAGTATGAGCTTTTTGCACTCATTTTATGTTTTTATTCAATTCTAAAATTGAAAAAGCATTTAAAAAAAATCAGTAATTCATCCTCATTAATTCTGATGAATAAAGCTCATGGTATTTTCGTGCTTCCTGCATCAAATTAAGCTCCTCATGATTCATATCCTCTGCAAGATCATTATAGTTATTTGAAATCTCACCCAAAGCAGTCTTTAGATTAACGAAATCGTTATTATTTCTGTAAATTTGAGCATATCTTATCATTGATAGCAAGCATAATTTTTTGTAAAGCCGATTAACTTGAATTTTTACTTCTTTTGAAATTTTCTTGCTTTTCCCATGATTAGAACCTTGGTTCAAGATCTCATTGTAAATACTATTAGCTTCTTCTAAATTCAAGGAATTAATCTTTGAATGAGCTGATGAAACCAAAACATGAAGATCCTGCTTAAGGGGCTTTAATCTTAAATTACTGTTAAATTTACCATGATAACTGTCCATGCTGTTATTAAACCTATCATTACCAATCTTAACATCATTATGACCAACACCATGATGATTTTTATGCATAGAATAGCTCTCACTCTCCCGAGATACATCAGAATTGCTTAATTTAGGTGATTCTCCAAATACACTGATTGTCTTTTGTCCATCGTCTTTGCTCGATTTAATCCCTCCAAACCCTGAAAAACCAAATCCGGAATTGCTTTTCAATCCTCCATGCTTTCCTTTTTTGAAATAAAAACCAGCAACCAAAACACCAATAAGCAACAAGACTGCAGCCAAATAATAATATGTTGAACTTTCAGAATTTCCATTGAATATTACAAATCCTGTTAATCCATCACTTGATTTTCTGCCTAAAAATTCAGAATAATCTTGGATAACAAATGAACTTGTCTCCTGCACCAAATTATTCTCTGACTTATCCTTGATAACATAACTGTACTCGACACTTGAATCACCACTTAGCTTATAAACCAAGATAGGATCTTCTTTTAATACTTCTAATGAATCATCAATT
>CAZDUE010000061.1:0-2533 GCA_964508575.1 uncultured Methanosarcinales archaeon | reverse complement strand
AGATACTCGCTTCTTGACAATCAACAACTTTTGTTCTGAATTATCAAAATATCTTATTGTTAAAACCCTTGAAGTAACTTTGACACTTATATCTTCTCCAATTTTATTCGCTTTGTCAGCATACCTTTCCAATTGACTTTCAGTTTTCTTTAACTTCTTATAAACAGATATCTCCTCCAATACCTTGAATATATCATTTTTATCTGAAATTTGATCTGCTGTTTTTTTATCACCTAAAATTATTTCCTGAGGAATCTTTTTCTTCAATGCATCTAATTCTTTATTCATCTGATCAATATCCTTGTCAGTATAAACCGAAGGATTATCTGTTTTAAAATTAATAATCCTATCATTCAACTTTGAAACCTCTATCTGCTGATTTCTCAAAGATTCTTTTAATCCTAAGATACTTAACTCTTTGTCTTGATCTGAAACTAAATCTTTTAAAGAACTTAAAGTGCCTAAAACATTTTCAACAGACTTCTGAGTCTTATTGAACTTCTTTTCCAAAGTCTTGTCTGATTTTGTGACTGCTGTTTTTTCCTCTATCTCTTTTAACAAAGTTGAATTTTGTACAGCCGAGCTTGATATTTTGCCCACAACTATTGATTTTAATTTTGAAATAAAACCCTCGTTTCCAGCTTCATCAACAGAAGCCACGCCATAAGTATAATTAACTCCTGGAGATGTTAAAGTATCAACATAACTATAAGCTGATGTTTTTGATACTTCATCGAAAGTCATTCCTTTATCATCAGATCTATAAACAATAAACTGATCAATATCAACTTCATTGTTAACGTCACTCCACACTAAGCTGACACTATTTCCATTTAAACTCAAAGATAAGTCTGAAGGAGGATTTGGAGCTTTTGTATCCACTAAAAATATGTTTCCATCAGTTATTGAAGTTCCAGTTATTCCATAACTGTCTTTTCCTGAAAAATCAAATGCCCCGACCTTACCGTGATCTGCTGCTTTTATCACCATAAATCCGGTCCACGATTTTCCAGATCCTTGAAGAGGCACAGTTATTGCGCTTCCACCATCAAGATTGTATTTCAAACTAGGAGTAGACTACAAATTTTCAGATGCAGTCAAATTAATCTGGAAGGTTCCTGCTTTTAATAAATAATCATTGCCTATATTCAACTTAACAGATGGCGGCAAGTTCACTTCAAAACTCACTTCAAAATCAGACTGGGCTTTATTTCCCTGTGAATCAGAACATCTGACATAAATATAATGAACTTTTTCCTCAAGCCCTGAAAATGTTTCACGGTGAGTAGTCCCTCCAGTGACTTTGAATGTATTAGTCATATTATCATATTTCACATTGGAAGTTTTACTGTACTTGCATGTTGCAGATTCATTTGTTTTTATCTCTAGATTTACAAAGTCTGTTGTGAACACTGAAGATGGAAGTTGTGAAGTAATTAACAGAGGAGAGCCGGAAATTACTCCGGGAGCACTGCTATCCAGCTTGTTTAAAATTTCTATCTTTACAGCTGCATGATCTGAAGATGAACCATTTAATCCTTGAGTGCTTGTATAATTTATGTAAGCAGTGTAATTACCAGGATTATTCTCAGAACATGCAATCTTCCATGTGGGATTAATTGATGACGTTGAAGATTTTGCAATACTTCCCAGATTTACAGATGAGCTTGTTATAAAAGAAACTCCATTTGAAGGAACAACTTTTAGATTTGCAGCAACATTTGTTAAGTTAACACTTCCAACATTCAATATATTTGAAGCAGTTATTGTTACATTTTTCTGTTGGGATCCACACAACTTAACAGTTGTCGGACTTAAGGATCCTGTGAAGATTGATCCTGAAGCACCAGCTATTTGAATTGAGAAAATAAACATCAGGAGCAATGCAATAGCATAAGCTACTTTTACATCCCTCCTGATGTACCTCTTTTTCCCTACTAATGGAATAGTCATTGTCTTATTTTCTCCAATATTTTTTTATCATCTTTCATGGATTTCTCTATGCAAGATTCCAAGTATTTGCCTAAAGGAACTTTTTTCAGAATTGAAATAATCTTTGCCTGTTCATGAAGTTCAGGAGAGAGCCCTATATTTACAAATTTCTTTGAACCCTCTTTTTCTTTTTCTTTTGCCATTGAACTTTCCTGAATCTTCAACTTTTCTAAATTTCTAAAATTTTTGAATTGCGTTAATGCCGTTCTGTCCTTTCTTTTCGCTTTCTCTCCATTTTCTCTCGGATTTTGCCACTTCAGTAGCCAAAAACGTATATTTTTCTAATAATTGTGATAATCTTATTTATATACTTTTCCTTTTTTTATAATATTTATAATTTTAATACTAAAATAGATTAATAGCTTTAATAATATAAATATAAAACTATTTCAATAATATTAATTAGATAAATATTAAATTATTTTAATAGCTTTCATAATATAAATATAATCATAATAAAATATGAAACTAATTAAAATTTAATAATAATAAACTATTAAACTAATAAAAATATTGAATTTTTGTGATTGAAATGACTAAA
>CAZDUE010000060.1:0-9308 GCA_964508575.1 uncultured Methanosarcinales archaeon | reverse complement strand
ACCCACAAACAACCTCCAACCATCCCTACAAAACATAACAAAAACCTCTTTAAAACATAAATAACCTTTTTGTTATCTGTCGCTTTTTAAATATTTCTTTTGACAAAATATTACTAAAGAGTTAACTAAACTATGGGCTAATATGAAATCCTATGTACTGTCTGTTAGCTCGCTTCGTCGTAAAAGTGATGTTGCTCGTAATAGGGGATTGTCCCTTACGGGGAAATAGAGCTTTAACGATAAAACAGAAAATAGCGAGCGTCCGCATGCGAACTGAATAGTTCGCTCGCGAGAAAGGCATGCGGTAACTAGCGAGCAATACCTAAAGCATTGCATGCCAGTACCGAGCGAAGCGAGAGGATTTCATATTAGCATAAACTAGGCTAATCTTAAATACCCTTTCTAAATCTCATTAATAATGATGCACGTACCAAGAGAGAAAGCAGAACAATTAGAAGAAATAAGAAAAACACCTGAGATAGATAAAGATCTAGTTTATGATATTAGAATAAAGCTTAACATCTCACCTTTTGAGGCAACCACTTTTGAAGGGGTTAAAGATATTGTTTTTTCTTGGTCTGTTGATAAGAATAAAGGAACTATGCAATATTTAGAAGCAATTATGAATTTTTATAAAGATTTGAAGTCTGGAATATTTGAAACAGAATGCTCAGACCCTTATGAAATAATGCTGCAAACAGAGCTTCGCAATGAAAAAGGATTTAAGACAGCAGGTCTAGAATTCGCTTTAGAAAATTATCAAGCTCTTGCGCGTAGATACTCAAGAACTGATTTTTACTCTCTCCATGCATTTACTCCTTACTGTTTAATATCTCTTGATGGCAATAACAGAATCTGGACTCCTGAAGATGGAAGAATTTGCGTTGTATCTTCTCAAAATTTATCAAAGCCATTATCAAAGTTCATGCACGAAACATTAGATGTTCAAACTACGAGATCAGAACTAGAACAGCAATTGAGAGAAACATATAAAAAACAAAAACATCCTAAATTGGCTCTGTAGAAAAGTGTGGCAGCTCTGCCAATTAGCGCTACATGGAATGAGATAATTGTGCTAAATGGTTCAGAAGAACCATTTTGGCTTCAGGCTAGCTCTGGCAGAGCTGCCTGAAAAGTGAAACTTTCTACAGAGCATCCTAAATCAACAGATTTAAAACTTGATTAAGTTCTCGTTCTTTCATGGATGGATTAAAAGAGGAATCCCTAAAAACAAATAAGCAAAATTCAGAGAGCATTCTTTTTCCTCATGAGGTTATAAGACATTTCCAGGATGATATGCTTTTCTCTGCATTAGAGGCCATTAAAGATAACAAGCATATGATTATTCATGCTCCTACTGGTATTGGAAAGACTGCAATTCTTGGTCCTGCTTTGAAATTCGCTTTGGAGAACAAGAAAAGAGTTTTTTTTCTGACTTCAAGGCATACTCAGCACATTATTGCTATTAATACTTTGTCAATAATTAAAGAAAAATACAATTTAAAGTTTAAAGTTGCAGATATTATTGGAAAAAAATGGATGTGCTCCCAGCCAGGAGTTCTTAATATGGGAACTTTAGAATTTACAGAATACTGCAGAGATCTAAGAAATAGTTACTCTTGTGAATTCTACGTTAATACCCGCGAGAAGTCAGGAAAGCCGAAAAATGAATCCTTAGTTCTTCTTGAAGATATAAAATCTTCTCCTTCTCATTCTGAAGTTGTCAAGAGTTTATGTGAGGAGAAAAAGCTCTGTCCTTATGAGATTGCTTCGCTAATTGCGAGCGAAGCAGAAGTCATTGTTGCTGATTATTATTACATGTTCCATCCTAAGATTCGTGAAAGCTTTTTGCAAAAGCATGGAATAAATCTTAGTGACTCAATAATAATAGTTGATGAAGCCCATAATCTTCCTGATAGAATAACCAGCTTGATGTCTTCTAAGATCAGTAATATTTCTGTCGCCAGAGCAATAAAAGAAGCTGAAAAGTTTAATTATGATGAACTAGTTAAGATAATCATAGTGATTGAAAAGGCAGTTAATGATCTTTCAAAAAATTTAAATTTTGGAGAGGAAAAATTATTGAGTAAAACTGATCTTGTCAAGGTTTTAGAGAAGGATCTTGATATTCACGAGTCAATAGCTTCTCTTCAATTTGCAGGAGAGGAAATAAGGCAGCTTCAAAAATTCAGCAGCGTTGGGGCAGTTGGCTTATTCTTAGAAACATGGAATGGTCCTGATGAGGGATTCACAAGAATTATCTCAAAGCCAAAAGGAGATATTGTCAGTATAACGTACAAGTGCCTTGATCCTTCACAGATTTCTTCAGAAGTTATTAACACCAGCCATTCAACAATAATAATGTCCGCAACTTTAAATCCTGAAGAAATGTACTCTGATATTCTTGGTTTTCCAAAACACAGATTAATAATGAAAAGTTACAAAAGCCCGTTTCCTAAAGATAATAAACTGAATTTAATAGTTCCATTGGCAACAACTAAGTTCTCTGAAAGAACCGAGTTACAGTACAAGAATATAGCAAATATCTGTCAAGATATTGTGAATAAAACTCCTGGAAATAGCTTAATAATATTTCCAAGTTACAAGCTTCTTGATGATGTTAATAAGTATTTTCAAAGTTTATCAAAATATACAGTGTTTAAAGAAGCTCCTAATATGAGCAAGGAAGAAAAAAAAGAATTTTTAGAAAAATTTGAAAGTTACAGTAAGAACAAAAGGTTCGCGGTAATGCTTGCTGTTTCTTCAGGAAGCTTTAATGAGGGAATAGACATGCCTGGAGTTTTGAAATGCGTTATTATTGCAGGACTGCCATTACAGACTCCTGATCTTGAGACTAAAGAGTTGATAAAGCATTATGATAAAAAATTCAGCAAAGGAATGGACTACGGCTATATTTATCCAGCAATGAACAAAGTGATCCAAGGAGCTGGAAGGTGTATAAGATCAGAGAAAGATTCAGGAATACTTGTTTTTTTAGATTCAAGATACTTATGGCATAATTACTATAGATGCTTTCCTCCAGACTGGGACATGATTGCAGCAAAGACGTATCATGCTCATATTGATGAGTTTTTCAAAAGAAACAAAGTAGAAGGTCAGCAGAGGTTATGAGTTTTATGAGGAAAGAGATTAAAACATACGCATTGATAATAAAGATTCGGAGTATTCTGATAAAATTCTATTTATTTTCTATTTTTTTACTTATATGTTTTTTACCATTTCTCTTCATATCATATGACACAGTTATAAAATATAACCTTCAAGGATTAAGTAATATTATTTTATTCTCCTATATTCTTATTTTTCTTTTAAGCTCATTCGGATTAATGTTTTTCTTGATATTTGAAATCATCTATAAAGATTTTAACCGCAAGCCTTTGTTCGATAAGAAAACCTTTAAATTTGATAAAAAAACGTTTAAAAATCTTTTAGTGCTAATTCTTTATTTACCATTCATTACTCTTGTCATAATGGGGATATTTGGAACAATAGACTCTGCAATAAATACTAATAAATGGAGTTGTGCTGATGGAGCAGTTGAATATGAATGCAACCCAGTATCATCAACTCTGGTAGGCGTTATTTGGATTCCACTAATTTATGGACTATTTTTTGCTTATATTTTATTTCCAATTACAATATCAATATCCTTAATCTATTTTCTCATTTTGAAATTCAGAAATAAAAATAAAGAAATCAAGACAGAAACCAAGAATAGAACTAAATAAAAACAAGGGCGCCGGAGGCGGGAGTTTCACCCGTCTTATTCAAAGACAAAGCTTTGAACCCGCGTATCCGGTACGGAAACTGGCTCTTAAGGCCAGCGCCCAACCAAACTAGGCGACTCCGGCATAGGAATGTTTTTATACTTGAATGTTTCTCTTTTATTAGGTACGGAAACTGGCTCTTAAGTTTTAGAGCTTAACTGTTAGGCGACTTCGGTTTTATTTTTGAAATGAGTTCAGATTGGCACACCCAGTCTGATGCTTTTTTCTTTTTTTAATCATCTCTTATGAATTTACTTCTTAATAAAACTTTGCAAACAGCGTCGAGAATTATCGGAAATATTCCGAAGAAGTTGAAGCTTTTGCGATAATCTCAGGATTTAAGTTCTTCTTAATGCAACAAACATGTTTTTTTCGCTAGTGTACTCAACATCATATCCTCTTTCTATTAATTTCATGACTCTGTTCAAGTCAATTATTTTAGTTGCAATTCTTGAGTCTATTGAAGCCAATGCTATTTTTTCTAGCTCTTGCTCATTCATTCCTAATTCATGTTTCGAAAATTCACTCAGCAAGTCTCTATCCTTATCTTGAGCGCTATAACCATAATTTTTAGCAGTTTTTTCTCTTATTATTTCTTGTAAGAAACTCCTGAGTTTAACATAGTAACTAAAAGCTTTATTTTTAGAATTAGGAATTTCAGAAGATATTGTATAATGACAGCAGAATCTTCCTGCAATAATTGGTGCTTTTTGATTAATAGCGTATTGCATTATTTTATCAGACAATGGGCCACAAGCATTATGGAACGCAACTAAATCAAAATAATTAGAACCATTCAGTTCGTAAACATCTAATTTTTCAAAATGAATTCTGGAATCTTTATTTTTTTGCTTTACTCTCTTGAATAAATCAGGCATAACATCAAAACCAAAAACTTGCGAATCTAAAAAATCCTGAGCAATTCTTAAAGTTCCATTACCATTACCACAGCAAAAATCCGCAATTGAATCTGGCTTGAAATCTTGCGCTTGGCTTATAATTTTTAATCTTTGACGCAAAAATTTATTGCCTTCTAATATCTGATAAATCCAGCATAATATTTCTTCTGAAAAAAAACCACCTAAGTCTCTTGGAAGATCATGATGATGGGCTCTAGCATAAGCTAATAATGTTTCCAGCTCTGTTCTAACATTTGATTCTGGATTACTTATCAATTCTATATTAATCATAAAAGCAGGAACTTTTAATCATATTTAAAATTATGCAGAGGGCGGAACAATTAAATATTTATCATAGATTCATTGGACATTTCAGCTTAATATTTTCCAATTAATATTCACATCTTCAATGCTTACGCCCATGTATTCCTTGATGTTCTGGGTGATGTTCATTTGAATGATGCTGTTCATTTGAGCTTTCATGTTTTAAGTGTTCACTAAGTTTTTCATGTTTCTCGTGCTTCGGCTCACTAACAGATTCAAGGACTTCTTTTATCTCTTTTATTGTATTTTCCCATGAATACTCATTGAGTATTGTTTTTCTTGCATTCTCTCTCATCTTTTTCATTTTATCAGGATTGTTCAATAACTCCTCTATTTTCCTGCTCAATATGTACGGCTCTTCTTGCGGAAAGAACATTCCATTAAACCCTTCGATTATATAGTCTTTTACGTAGCCGACTGGAGTGCAGATAACTGCGCATCCTGATGCCATTGCTTCCATTGTGCTGAGAGAAGAAGTTTCTATTAAACTTGAAAGTACATAGATATCCATTGCCTGATAATAAGGAATGACATTGTCCTGAGCTCCGGTAAAAACAATGTTCTGTTTATTCTTGAATAATTGTGCGATTTCTTTGACTCCATCTCCAACTATGAGAAGAACAACATCATTTCTTGACTTTTCCAGTCTTAAGAACGCTCTATGGAGAGTAATAAGATTTTTTTCTCTTCCTAATCTTCCGACAAAGCCGATTACTTTTTTCTCTGGAGATATTCCTAAGCTCTTTTTTGCTTCTTCTATATTTTTAGATGGCATGAACTTTCTAGTGTCAGTTCCTAAATGAACAACTTTTTTCTTGGGAGTTATCCTTTGCCAATTCAATATTTCCATCACTTCTAGAGAAGGAACCATGATCACATCTGTCCTGTTATATATCATTTTTGCAATTTTTTTTGCCAATCCACGAGCACTCATTCTGAAGAAAGAATGCACATCAATACTTTTAGCAACAAGATCCCATTCTAATGAATGGACATAAGCTACAACCGGCTTGTTATGTCTTTTTGCAATATATATTGTGGCTGCACCAATTGGTCCGATGGTCTGAGTCCAGACAATATCTGTTTCTTTCACAAGCTCTGATATTTTCTTGAATATGGGACGCGCAGGAGGAAAATCTCCAATAGTGAACTTAAAATTTTTGAATCTTACAATTTTTATTTCTCCTTCTTCCAATTCCTTGTCAGATCCAAATTGAGGTGCAATAAGAGTGATTTCATAATTCTCTTTTAGAGTTGGAAGTACTTCTGTCAAAAATCTTGCAATTCCATCCCATCTTGGAAGATAATTGTCAGTTGCGACAAGCAGTTTTTTCATGTTTCATCCCGCATTCATCAAATCTTAATAAACTATATCGAATCATCTTACTTTGTAAAAAACCTCAGAGTATCTAGTTCCTGAGTTTATTCCATTAAGCATTGCTCTGAGATAAACTAAAGGAAGCAAAGACCAATAAGATGACTTCTGAGATTTGAATCTCTTCAGTGCTTCTAGCTTGATTTTAAAAGTTTCTGTTATATCTACAAAAAGCTTAGGATTCCCCCGTTCATGAATCGTAAAAAGATTCCATATCTCAAAAGAATAAACATCAATCTTTAGCTTTAATTCATCAACTATTTCTAAAGCTACTTTATAGCAAGCCCTATGGTCATGATGAGGATCGCTAATTGAATGAGTGAATATTTTTGTCGGATTCCTATCAAGGATTATTGCTTTTATTCTTTTTTTTATCTCTTTATCTTCCAAGGCCTTGGCAAAATTCCCTTCTTTTACCCCTATGAATATTGTTTCATAAGAGCCCACTTCTTGTCCTGCTGTTCTTGATTCTTTTACTCTAGTTTTTACACTATGCTCTGGTTTTATCCATGGATGCGTTAGTTCTCCATAAGAAAGTATAACTGTAGTTACTTTTACTCCTTTTTTAGAATAAGCAGCTATAGTTCCTCCTACCCCGAAAATTTCATCATCTGGATGCGCGCAAATAATCATGACTCTGTCTTTATTTTTATCATCTTCAGCTTCAATTATCTCTCCTTTAAGATTCAACTGAGCCTCTTTTGAATTTTTCTTGTGCTTTTTTAAAATATTATTCATAGAATCCAATATAATCGAATTGCTTATAAAGATTTTGTCAAAGAAGTTGGAAGAAACCAAGCAAGTTTATAAAAAAAATAGATTCTCAATCATAAGTAAAATGCTTTGCTGCGTTAGTATACGCAAATACTGGCTCGCTTTTCAAGTTCCAGAGGTTTTTCCAGCCAGAATCTGTGGAGAGAAAATCAATAACTTTTGCTTTTTGCTTTATTGCATTGTTAATGTGCTCAAGGATTAATAATTTTCCTGCATTTTTGACTTTGTAATCATTTCCTCCCATCAGAACATGGTATTCGTCATTATATTTCAATGCAAGATCAACAGCGACGACTTTATTTTCATGCTCTATGCTTATCATGTGCAGTTCTTTTCTTTCTTTAGCTGTTTCAATTAGTTTTTTGAAGCTTTTAACAAAGGCATCTTCTGCAAAAAATGATTCTTTTCCAAATCTCGACTTATTTAACTGGACCATGGCATCAAAGTCTTCAAGTCTGTTGTGAACTACTTTCAGATTGAATTTTGATAAAGCTCTTATCTCTCTCAGTACATTCTTCTTGTGTTTTTTGCTGAAAGAATTGAGATATTTTTCAACACTATAATCGTGTTCTTCAAGATTAAGATAATACCTTTTTGTTATTTGAGCCATGTCTAAAGGAGTTGCCTTGACTGCCTCATCATTATCAATATAAGCTAAATGCGTATTTTTTGGAAGCTGTTCTATGAATTTTGGAATCGCAGAATCATCCTTGACAAAAAATTTATTTCTTTCTGTGAAATCTCCTCCAAAAAACTCGTAATATTCTCCGTTAAGAACTTTCCACAAAGGAATAACGCCGATTGTTTTGTTTTCTTTTTTTCCAATTATAAAATGAGGCTCAAAAAAATTTTCGTCATAAAAACATTTTCTGTACTCCCATAAATCGAACATTGTTGAGTTATTTGAAAAATTATTCCATAATTTTTCGCATTCACCAACATTATTTTCTACGTCGAAAGATATCATTTCATAATTATTTGTTGTAAAACAGTATTTAAAAGTTGCTTTTTATGAAAAAAATAAATTTTGTGTTTTATAAAAAAATAAAATAATTTTAATAAAATAATTTTCAAAATCTTTTTTAGAAGTTTTTTAAAAATAAAATTCAGTAATCAAAGTAAAAATCATCTTTTGAATTAGTATAACCATAGTGAGATTCAGCTTCTAAATTCCATAGATCTTTCCAGCCAGAATCTGTGGAGAGAAAATCCATCTCTTTTGCTCTGAATTTTATTGCATTTTCAATGTGCTTTACAATCATTAATTTTCCAATGTTTGAAATTTCAAGATTATTTCCGCCCAATAATACATAATAAATACCCTTGAATAATATCGCAGCTTGAACTGACTCAGTTTTTTCATTTATTTGAATGCTAAGGAGATGAAGCTCATTTCTTTTTTTTGCTGTTTCTAAAAGTTTTTTGAATCCTTTTATGAAAATTTCTTCATGTAAAAAAGAGTCTTCCTGAAATCTGCGATCGCTTAATTTTACAAGAAGCTCAAAATCATTCATGTTGTTTTCTAAGACGTTCAGATTCAACGATGAAACAATCTTTAGATCACGCTTCATGTTTTTTCTGTGCTTTTTGCTGAACGTTTCAAGATACTTGTCAAAATTCCAATCAAATTTCTCTAAATTCATGTAATATCTTTTAGTTATTTCTTTCAATGGATGAAGTTCATTTTGGCTTTTTTCAATATAATGAAGATAAGTCTCTTTAGGAAGATTCTCAATAAATGCAGGAATTAAGTTAGAATCCTTAATCATGAAAAAATTTCTCTCAAAAAACTCCCCTCCAAAAAATTCATAGGAATTATCCTGAAGTATATTCCACAAAGGAAGTATTCCTATTATTTTACCTTCAGTTTTTCCAACCATGAAATGAATTTTGCAATAATTTTCATCATAGAAGCATATTCTATATTCCCACAAATCTGAGTAGTATATATCTCTTGAAAAAATTCTCCAAAGTTTCTCGCACTCTTTTATATTTGTTTCAACTTCAAAGGTTATGGAACTCTGCATATCTTTAGCAATTCATGTATGTTTTATTTAAATGTTTTCTTGCGTTAACTATATAACAGAAGACTAAAGTATTGAACATGATATTTTTAGGTCTTCTGAATATAGCAGCAGAAAATATTCA
>CAZDUE010000059.1:0-9609 GCA_964508575.1 uncultured Methanosarcinales archaeon | reverse complement strand
ATAGCCCTTTCTATTGATATGTGTTATCCCTAGTTTCTTGACTTTAGCTCGAGAGCACATCTCAAGGATTGTTGTTAGTTTTCCATGTCCTTCTACATCTTTGTCATTAGTGAAGACTTCATGAATCAACAGGTCTGCATTTTTGTATAACTGCTCAGAATCCTCTGTAAAGTTGCCGTCTCCTGAATAGCAAAAGACTTTTTTGCGTTCTTTGTTCTTGGATCCAGATTCTCTTTCAATTCTTATTGCAAGATTTGGGATGTTATGCTTAGTGTCTGCAAATGTTAAATTAAGCTCATTTATCTTAATTTCATCACCTTGTTCAACTTCTATAAATTCAAGAGGAAAACTAAGTTTGTTCATTATTTCAGAATATCCGAACGTTACTAATTGTATTATCTGCTCTTTTTCTCCTTTTCTGCATATAATTTTCAGAGGTTTTGTTCTCGAATCTGCGATAATTCTTCTTAAAAAAGCTGCAATTCCAAAATAATGATCTGCATGTAAATGGCTTATAAAAACTGCGTCAATGAATGAAGCATCTGGATTGTACTTGAATACTTCACGGACAGCAGAATACCCGCAATCTAGAAGTATTTTAGTTCCTGATGTATTGTTTGAAATAACTAAATGAGAATTATTTGGAAGTTTCTCATTAAATGCATCTCCTGTTCCTAGGTGGATTATTTTCATTGTTTATCAAAAACGTTTTGTAAATTTTTGTATATGTCTTTTCTATGACCTATAATTATGACAATAAGATTCTTATTTGCTTGATCTATATCAACCAAAACTCTGTAATCTCCAACTCTTAATTTATAAATTTTTATGTCAACTAAAAGATCGAAGTAATGAATAGGATCGCTGGTTATAGTGTTGACTTTTTTTATTATTCTTTGAGCATCTGTTTTATCAAGTTTTTTTAAGAAATCCTTAGTTCTTTGATCCCAAATAATTTTAAAACTCATTACAATCCAAACTCTTTGAGCATATCTTCATTGCTAATGAATTTACCTTTAGAAATTCGTTCTCTTGCTTCTTGAATGTTCTGTTTTATTTCTTCTTTTAATTCTGGATTTAACTTTATCATTTCTTTAATTTCAGCAATATCTCTTTTTAACGATTCTACATCTTCGTGTATCTTATTAATTACATCTGCTTGACTCATAATTTAATGTAATCTGTTCATATTTAAATAAGTTTGCTTGTCAAAATATCAATGTGCATATAATGATCATATTTTAATCTACTCTCTCAATTCTTTCAAAAACCTTGCAATTGTCTTTACAATATGCTCTGGCTGGGTTTTTAGAATTTCAGAAGTTTCTTTGATGAGATCTCCGGATGATTCTTCTGTTGATATGAATTTAGTTTCAACTTCTTTTTTCTTTTTAACTTTGGATTTCCACTTTTCAAATAACTCGTAAGACCGAGAAGGAACCTGTGCTGTATTACAATCAAGCAGTTTTGCAGCTTGCTCGATGATTGAACTCTTTTCCTCTTCTTTTCCTTTTAATGCATTTCCTGCTACAAACTCAATCCTTATTATTCCATCTTGAATTTTTGAGGTCTTGATTATTTTTATCTGTCCTGCTTCTTCTGTATTATTCAAATGAGTGCCACCGCAGGCTTCTGTATCAAAATTTTCAATTTCAACAATCCTCAATTCTTTTCCAGGGACTGCACCTCCTTGGTATAATGTAAATCCGAATCTTTGCTCTGCTTCAGATCTTGGAAGAAAATATTTTTTCACAGGAATTGATTTTTGAACAATGCTATTGGCAAATTCTTCAATTTCTAAAATCTGGTTTTCTGTGAGACTATCAAAATGAGTTATATCAAGCCTTGCTTTATGCAATAGTTTCGCAGCTCCTGCCTGCCATACGTGATTTCCTAATATTTTTTTAGCAGCGCCATTCAATATGTGCGTAGCTGTATGATGCTGAGATAGTTGTTTTCTTCTTTCAAAATCGATATGGCATTTTGCTTTATCTCCTGGCTTAAAGCAGCCATCTTTCAATTTATGAATTATCAAATTACCTTGTTTAAATATGTCAACTAATTCATGATTGTTAATTGTTCCCAAGTCATGAAGCTGACCTCCAGAAGTAGGGTAGAACATTGTCTTATCAAGAATCACATGATAATTGTTGCTTTCCAGGATTGTTGCTTCAAAATCTTTTGGTTTCCAGTCATCAAAGTAAAGTATTTTTGTTGCATGATGATTCTTAAAATCAATAACTTCTTCTTTTTTTGTTTGAGCTTCTTGCTTGTTTTTCTGGAGTTCTCTGCGTTCTGTCAGCCGTGCATAAAAGTTATCAGGAATTTTTATGTTTTTTCCAAGTTCTTTAGAGATTTCTGCAACTTCCTCAGGTCTAACTCCATGGCTCTCGTATAAAGTAAACAGTTTTTCATCAGTGATATGGGATGACTTTGAGATTTCTCTCTGAATTATTCCTTTAGACCTTATTCTTGATTCTTTATATTTTTTCTTTTCAGATTCGATTATATTTTTTACATCTTCAAGATTTTCTGAAAGTTCAGGAAATATTGGCTTTAAATAGTGAGCATGCTCTTCGCAAAGATCAAAGAAGTCAACATCCCAATTATACTTGTCAATAAAAGACATTGCTCTTCTATATAGAACTCGAAGATTGTATCCTCCGCCTACTTCACTGGGAAGAGCTCCGTCGCTCGAGGATACAAGTAATGTTCTTGAATGTTCAGCCACAGAATACAAGTGAGATAACGGAATCACAGATTCTTTTAATTCAGATATTTCAAATCCAGTTTGTTTTGATATGAATTTCCATGATTTATCTAAATCTTCAGATTCATCAGCATTCAAATACGATGAGTATGGAAGGAATTTTTTCATCACAGATTCATTGACTGATATTCCTGAAATTTTTTTTAATTTCTTGACAACAGTTGGAAATGTGGTCTCGTAGCTTGTTGATTTTCCCTGAGAAAACCATGAATTTCTTTCATGCCCCATACCCATGTCTAGAACTTTTAATTTTAATTCTCTTGCTCCTATGTCTGTCTGTTCATAACTCATGTAAACCTGATTTCCCAATTCTAAGCCCCGAGAGAAATATTCCATGCTTGGTCCAAAATTTCCTCCTCCTGCCCAGCAGTCTTCATGATATGTTATTTCTTCTTTTGGAAGTCCCAGTCCTTTTGTAAGCCACGTATGTATATCCTGAAAATATTTTTTCTGATTGTATTTTTCAGGAGGCATGAAAGCGTGCTGTCCTATCATAACAAAGCAAGAATAGTGTGCTCCTGTGATGCCAACATTATCTATGTCATTGAATCTAAGGCATAACTGCGGCACGACAAGCGGGTTTGCAGGCGGCTCTACTTCTCCTGAAACTACGTAAGGCTGAAAGTCATAAATTGATGCTTGAACAAAATCAGTATCTTTTCTCCAGCGAGCAGCAACGGGATAGCGGTTTATAGGAGTGTATCCTAGATCTTTGAACATTTCTGAGAATTTTAGCCATAATTTAATGTAATCATAAGAGTGTTTTGCTGGTTTATTGTCAAAGAATTGGAATCCTCCTGAACATTGTGGATCATCGCATGTTTCCTTATCGCAGTTTGTCCAATAATAAGCAGAGCATTTTGGTCATTTTTTTCGAGCAAATCCCTCTCCTTTCAATACTGAGGTTGCATAGTACTTATCAGGATCTTTGTCTGTCTTTTTTTTAAATTCTTGTTTAATCTGTTTTGGAGAAATTGACCTGTTGAAAACACTCCCTAGATTCGTGGACGTCATAGATTGATGAAATTGTTTTGATTTTATAAAGGTTGTGACTCACACGGACACGACAAATGAAAAAGCATAAAGAAAGATTTATAGATAATGAATAAACCAATCAAATTAATGATGAGAAAATATGAAGTTTTAATTATGCAGAAACAAAAAATGAAAGAATTGTGGAATAATAAAGAAGATGAAGCTTGGGAAAATGCATGAATTTGAAAAGCTTATTCTCAATATCTGAGGAAAAGAAAAAACTTGTCATTTCAGAATTTATCAAGAAGCTGAAATGAAAATTATTAAAAATTTATTTTAAAAGAATGCTCTATTGTATATCCAGATCTTTTAAATAGATTTATTACAGTAACTTCGAAACTAGAATTGCCCATTTTTTGCTTTGCTCCAATTTTATAGGAAAAACCACTTCTATTATTGTAGTCAGATCCAAATCCGACGATATTATTTTCTGATAAATTCCAGGCACTAAATAAGCTTAATGAAAGTTTCCTGTTGTTAAAATCATAATTTCCAACAAAATCTATTTGATAATTTTGTTTTGGAAAATCAAGTGTTGCAAAAGTTCCAATATTCGGCTCCATTTTTTTTGGAATTACTTTTATCATCACATAAGGCAAAATATGAATATCACCAATGCTGTATCTAGGACCTGCACCTACTGAAAAATTTTTGATTTGATGTGAAGTTACTGAATATGGAATACTCACAAATCCCCATTTTCCTTTTTCTTTTCCATCCCAGTATTTGAAAAGCAGATTCACACTATCTTCAAGAGATTTTTTTGATTCAGCGTGAGTTATTCTCACTTCTGCTTGATTATTTGTAGGTCCTCTTTTTCCTATGTTTATATCTCCTGCATTTGCAGGTTCAGGATTTAATAAGCACAATGCAAGTGCAGTCAATTGAGCGATATTTTTTGGGTTCATTTTACAAATATCCTGACTTTCTCACACCATAGATCTCTGCAAACAAGTCAATTAATTTTCTCTGATCATACGCACTAAATATTCTGCTGACTCCAGATCCGTCTTGAAATTTATCCTTTGCAGTGCCTTCTATGAATTGCTCAAAATTTGTTCCTGAAAACATTGAAAGCATTAAGTTCTGTTTAATTGTATCATAACTTGTAGTATGTGGCAAATTTGTCATAAGTTGAGCGGTCTCTAAATCAAAGTAAGGCGCTTCAAGTCTTATGTCATAACTTGCAAATATTTTTCCCATCCTTGCTGTTGCGTGTTTTGCAAGCCCCCCTCTTCCAAGCGCAAGGTCTATTTTTTTATTTCCAAATGTTAAGGATTCTCTAAAATTGACATCCCCTTTATTATCTGTATCATAACCACAGTCTGCAGGATTAAATCCATAATCATTTAGCATTTCATTAGGTCCCTCTCCACAAAAGACTGTTTGTATTCCCTCCGAACTTATTGCTTTTCCAATTAAATACATTGCAATTGCACATAACACATTATCTTTTTTTGGGTTTCCTGAAATTCTTAAAGATTCAGAAACAACATCAATCAATTTCAGATCTTGTGCAATAACTGTTTCAGAGATTAAATTTCTTGAAGAGTCATATTTTTGAGTTGTAACTGACAAAGAATCATTTTCATAGGTTAATTTTACTTCAATTAACTCAATTCCTAAAGTTTGTGCAACTTCTCTACATCTAACTATGTCTTTTTCATTCTCGTCAACTTTTAACGTGTATGCAGCAAATCTTGATTTATCAGCTGAATTTGAAAGAAGGTATGCAATGCTTCCACTGTCCAGCCCTCCAGATAACAGTATTCCTATTTTCGGATCACCAACTTCAGAAAGTCTTCTTGATACAGAATCTTCAAGACTTTTTCTAATTCTTGCTGCAGCTTGATTTATGTCTGAAAAATCAACATCACTCAGTTTTGATTTGTCCAGAGTTGTTTGCAAATCTTCTTCTAAATTGCCAGACACAGGATCATTTTTGTTTATTGTTAATACTGTATCATTTGATACTGCTCTAACTCTATCCCATGCAAATACTCCTGAATTTGACTCAACATAATCCTTGATGTCACAAATATTATTTGCAACGATTAATTCATTATTACTGCTGTTTACATAATAGTGCAAAGGATTTTCACCCATTGCATCTCTTGATAAAACTGCCTGATTTGTTCTATCTTCTAAAGTTGAAAATCTATAATCTTTATTTGGAAATGCTCTCTCGTTTCTTAAGTCCACAATGTTTAAATTTTTCATTTTTTGCCTCTCGATCCAGGTTTAATCAAGATTAATTATTACTATTAAGTGATGCCACAAATATAAAACTATTTCTTATATTTTTTTACAAAATCGCTAAATTTATATAATATGAGCGATATAATCTTATAATGATGCATAATATATCAAAGCAAGTCGACAGTAAGTTAGACTTGAAAGATCGAAAAATACTCCATGAACTTGATGTCAATTCACACCAATCCAATTCAGAAATTGCAAAAAAAGTTGGACTCTCTAAGCAGGTTGTAGGATTTAGAATAAAGCGGATATTGAGTCAAGAATTGATATCTTCTATGTACACAGTGATTGATACTTCCAAATTAGGATTCACGATCCATAAAAATTTCCTTAAACTGCAGAACATGGATGAAGCTAAAGAAAAAGAATTGATCGATTGGATGAAATCCCACCCCGACATAGTTTGGTCTTGTTCTTGCGATGGAAAGTTCGACATGGCTTTTGGGACATGGGCCAAGAATATAACTCATCTTAATTCCACTTTAAATGATCTGAATGCTAACTTCGGAAACCACATAATTGAAAGACAGATTGCGACAATCATAAAAGGAGAGTACTTTTATCGAGATTATCTGACTGAAAAAAAGAGCGACATCAGAAAAAGTTTTTTTGGTTCAATTCCAAGCCCTGTTAAAATAGATGAAGAAGATTGGAAAATTCTCAAGCTATTGAGCAATAATTCCAGGATGAGCTCAATTAATATTAGTGAAAAAATCAATTTAAGCCCTGATGCAGTTGCAAAGAGAATAAAAAAATTAGAAAAAATAGAGATAATAAAACATTACAATATCATTCCCAATGAAAAAAAGTGGCCTTATCTGCACCACAAGATTTTAATCAGCTTCAGAAGTATCAAGGAAAGAGATAAACTTAAATTAAAAGAATTTTGCAGACAGCACAATAATGCAATATACATTGTAGATGCTCTTGGTCCTTGGGAATTTGAGATTGACACAGAAACAGATAATCCCGAGACTTTCAGAAAAATCCTGATGGAGCTAAAAAACAAGTTTTCAGAAATAATAAGAGAATATTCTGTACTTCATATTTACCAGGTTCATAAATACAATTTCTGCCCAAGTATTAAAATCTGAATTACCTTCTAAAAGAAAGCAGTAAGATTTATAATAGCGCAAAGTATCCTGAGTGGAATTATGCATTACACAAATGTTTTTTTCGGAGTAGAGGTTCCTGGATTATATCAAATAAGTTTTGAAGAAGATGAAAGAATAAAAGAAACTCTCTTAGCGTTTGCGAGAACTGCTTACGAACTGCTTGCAAATTGTCCTGACCATGATTCACTTGATGAGAACTATAAAATAAACGAAAGTGAATTAGAAGATCTCATAAAATTTGACTCAACTGGAAATCCTGAAATGCTAGACATTGAGCTGAGGAATTATGGCATTGTTGTTAAAGTTACAAGATTTGGAGATGGAAATTGGTACTTTAACTCGAGTTTATTTGAGAAATATTTCCAAGGAGCTGTTAACCCAGCAGAGATTACTGGCTTCGTATTCTTGAAGTATGTTCAAGCAGAATTAGATAAACAATTAAGTGAAAAATCATGAATAAAAAAGTGAATAAAAGCAGAAGTCCTTCTATTGAATTCATTGTAGAAAAGACAATAGATAGTATAAATCAAGGAAAAAGAGAAACTGCAAGGCGTTTAGAAATGAAAATCGCTGAGGTTGTTTCATACGGTCCAAAAGTTGTTATGGAAACTTTAAAAACGAGATTAACTGTTGAAAAAGCAGAAAGAGCTGCATTTTTGCTAAGACATGAAGGATATGCAATTCGAGCTTATGATTTTCCTCAAACTATAAGAGTCTGGCATGAAAGAGATCCTGATGATATTTTATATGCACATCTTGCTATGAAAGAATTAATAAATAAGATTGCTGAGCTTTATGAATCTGTAAGAGAAAAAATAGATTACAAAACTGTTGAAGGTTTCAAGAAAATTTTGCCTTATTTGAATTTTGATCATATTTCAAGAATTCCTATTAATGAATGGGGAACTACTTTAGGCGGCTTATTGAGAAAATATGAAGGAAGCCCTTCAAAATTAGTTCTTGAATTAATTAATGCAGATCCTGATTTTAAAGAAATAAGAAGTTTAAAAAGTTATGATTTTATTTCAGCCCCTCAAAATACTTGGATCTATGAAAACGGAGATGCAACACAAGATTCCAGAGATCTTACAAAACTTTTGGTTGTTACAATAGCTGAGGAGCAAGGTTTGGATTACAAAAATTATCAGGATTTCAGAAAACTTCTAAAACATTTGAATGGAAATAATTTTGATAATAAAGTTCTTAATGAATGGGGAACTACAGCTCGAGGAATGCTGCAAAATGCTTACCAAGATGATGAGAAAAAAGCAGTTCTTGATCTTGTTGAGAATGATCCTGAGTTTGCACAGAGTAAAGGAAAAATAACTGAAGATATGATCGGATTAAAAAAGCATACTGGACAGCCAAATGTTATTTCTTGTTTAAGTTATGGTATGACTAGCTATTCTCATACACCTTCTTTTGTAATTAGTGCTAGAGTTTCAAGGTTTTGATGAAATTTCAATATATGAAACATATTTGTTTTTTATGAGTTTAATAGAAAGTAATAAAAATACATGAATCACAATAAACCCATGAAACAAACAAAAAAATCAAAAACACAACTAGCAACGTTCGGAGCTGGCTGTTTTTGGGGAGTTGAGTTAGTTTTCAGAAAGATTAAAGGAGTTGTTTCAACAGCTGTCGGCTATTCTGGAGGAAAGACCAAAAATCCGGGCTACAATGAAGTTTGTTCTGATACTACAGGGCATGCTGAAGTTGTTCAGCTCGAGTATGATCCAAAACAAGTAAGTTATGATAAGCTGCTGGATGTTTTCTGGAATAATCATAATCCTACTCAAGTAAACAGGCAAGGTCCTGATTTCGGATCTCAATATCGCTCAGTGATATTTTATCATGATGAAAAGCAAAAGCAAGAAGCAATAAAGTCAAAACAAAAACTTGAGCAGTCTGGAAAATTCAAAAAGAAGATTGCAACAGAAATAGTTCTTTTCAAAGAGTTCTATAAAGCGGAGGAATATCATCAGCAGTATCTGGAAAAGAAAGGATTGTTTGGCTGTCATATATGAATTTGCAATTGTCTAATTAACGCATTTGCCTCTTGTATCAAAACTCTAGCTTGTTCTATCTCAGAAGCATGAATCTGTTTCAATAATTCAGATTCATTATCAATATTATATCCTTGAGATCTTAGATTGCTTCTATAAAGCTCCATTTCATTAGTTATAGCGTGAATTGATAGATTATCAGTTTGATACGTTTTTATTACTCTTAGTTCATCTATTAATGCTAACATTTGTCTAGGATTGAATTCTTGAATGCAAAAAGAACTAGAATTATCGCGTTCTCTCTCAAGCAATCCAACTGAAGCTCCAGATACTGATCTATCATACATCTCGCAACTTATCAACATGTAGTTTATAAAACTATACCTATTAAAAAAAAATCAAACACCTGCAAGATAATCGG
>CAZDUE010000058.1:9373-9698 GCA_964508575.1 uncultured Methanosarcinales archaeon | reverse complement strand
ATTTTTCAAAAAAGAACATTGCAATATGATAAGCGCCATCAACAATCATGATTGCTGCATATAAAATGCTAAACTTAAAAGCCAACTTATTTCTTTGCAACATGAAAAAGAAAATCAGCAAAGATATTAAGTAAAGCGCTATTTCCAAAGAAAGCCAATTGTAAACGCTGCTGAACTCGATATCAATAAAAGAAGCATGACCTAAAAACTCTTCAATAACATGAAGAAAATGAAAAGCTAAAAGCAATGAATAGATCTGGATGGTGCTGAGTTTATTGTATTCAATCATGCTCTTTTTATTTATAATAAATTTATTAATCTTCCC
>CAZDUE010000058.1:0-9363 GCA_964508575.1 uncultured Methanosarcinales archaeon | reverse complement strand
TTCTATTCAACTCTTGAATTTCACTGAAAATCACAGAAACCTTTAAATACAAGATTCACTACTTTCAGTTAAAAAATAGATATTAGAAATGTTTTGATAATATCTTTATAAAAAAAGCAAAGGTAAGGGTGTTAAAATGGCAGATGAAGAAAAAAGATTTTCTAAATCAATCATAGGAAAGACAATTGTCAGCAAGACTGGAAAGAAGTTTGGCGAAGTTTCAGATATAATATTTGAAACAAAAACAGGCGAGTTAATCCAAATGGTCGTATCAAATCCTACACCTTACGCTGCAAGATTAGAACTTGAAAAAGATAAAGAAGGAAGATTATTAATTCCTTTCAGCTCAGTAATTGCCTCAGGAGATTTCATGGTAATTGCAGAAGAAGATTTAGTTTAGATTTTATTTTTTATTGATTTGTAGAAAAAGGGGAATTCTTTGAAATTTACAAAGGTGATTTGAATGAAAGTACAAGATAGCGATTTAGTAGAACAGATTAAACACACACAAAATCAGTTATTAGCATTTTATATTTCCAGGTTAAAAAAGATTCATTGATTCGATCCATTTAGCAAGAGTGAATAATGATCAATACACAAGACTTGTGAAAGCTGAAATGATTAGTGGTCATAATTGTGCTGCTCTTATTGCTCCACATACTTTTAATGAACATCTTGAAAATTATTTAAAAGGAAAAGTTGTTTAACTAAAAAAAATAAAAAAATTATAATTTTGAAAATTTTAACAACAGCGAATTAGTAATGACAGAAACTGAGCTTAAAGCCATCGCCCCTCCTGCAATTATTGGGCTTAATAACCAGCCAGTCTGATAATACAAAACTCCTGCAGCAATAGGAATTCCTAAAACATTATAAAATAGCGCCCAGAACATGTTCTGTTTTATTTTAGCCATTGTCTGCTTGCTAAGCTTAATTGCTCTAGGAATGTCTGTAAGTGAATTTCTCATAAGAACAATGTTTCCTGATTCTATCGCAACATCAGTGCCAGAACCCATTGCTATTCCTATATCTGCCTGTGCTAATGCAGGAGCATCATTGATCCCATCCCCAACCATTGCAACTTTATATTTTCCTTTATTCTGCAGCTTTTTAACATATTTAGCTTTATCCTCAGGAAGAACTTCTGCAAAAAAGTTCTTAATTCCTGCTTTTTTTGCAATAGCCTGAGCTGTTCTTTTATTATCTCCTGTAATCATATAAACTTGAATTCCCAAATTCTCAAGCATTTCTACTGCGGAAGCAGAATCCTGCTTAATCTCATCAGCAACAGCTATCATTCCTAAAGATTTTTTACCGTCAGAAAGAATCATGACTGTTTTTCCTTCTGATTCAAGCTCATGCATTTTCTCAATGAGCTTCGATACATTTACTTTTTTTTCATCCATTAATTTAGTGTTGCCAATATAATACTGAGTATTGTCAATTTTTCCAACCACTCCTTTTCCAGTGATTGCTTTGAAGTTAGTGACTTTTTTGAAAGGTATCTTTTCAGAGCTTGCTCTTGCAACTATTGCATCTGCAAGAGGATGCTCAGATGCTTTCTCAATACTTGAACAAATCTGTAAAAAATATTTCTCAGAAACTCCTTCTGCAGTAATAATATCTGTAACTTCCGGCTTTCCTTTGGTTATTGTTCCTGTCTTATCAAATACAACATACTTTAGTTTATGAGCGCTCTCAAGAGAATCTCCTCCTTTTATCAATATACCATGCTGAGCTCCTTTTCCTGTTCCCACCATTATTGCTGCAGGAGTTGCTAATCCAAGCGCACAAGGGCAGGCAATAACAAGAACAGCAACTGCAATTATCATTGCAAAATTAAAAGATTGCTGAGCAATAAAAAACCAGTACGAGAACGCGAGAATTGCGATGACCAGAACTATTGGAACGAAATAAGCTGAAATAACATCTGCAAATCTTTGTATCGGAGCTTTCTTAGTCTGTGCCTCTTCAATCAATTGTATTATTCTTGCTAAAGTTGTTTCTGAACCCACTTTTGTTGCACGAAATCTAAAGTTTCCATGTTTGTTAATAGTTGAGCTAATCACTTCAGAGCCCTTTTTCTTTTCAACAGGAATGCTTTCGCCAGTAACCATTGATTCATCAATTGAAGAATTACCTTCAACTATTACTCCATCAACAGGAATCTTTTCTCCTGGCTTTACAATTATTATGTCTCCTTTTTGAACTTTATCTATTGGAATTTTAACTTCTTTTCCGTTTCTTACAACAGCAGCTGTTTTTGCCCCTAATTTCATCAACTTACTGATTGCTTCAGAAGTTCTTCCTTTGGCAAGCGCTTCTAAATATTTTCCAAGCAACACCAAAGTAATAATCACTGCACTTGCTTCAAAATACTGATAGCCCCCTGTTCCAAAAAAAACAACATACAACGAGTAAAAGTAAGCAGCGCTAGTTCCCAAAGCAATTAAAGTATCCATATTTGCTGTTTTATTTTTCAAACCAGCCCAAGCACCTTTATAAAATTGCAAACCACTATAAAATTGCACAGGAGTCGCTAATACAAGCATAATATAATCCTGATAAATAAATGGAGTGAAAGGATTCTTTGTAAAAAACATTCCAAGAATAAGAACTGGAAAAGACAATACTGCACTTATCAAGAATTTTCTTTTTAACTCATTCAACTCTTTTTTCTTTTCCTCTTGATCTTTTTTAAAATTCACTTCTTTAACAATATAACCATCATAGCCCTTATTTTTTATAGATTGAATCATCTCAGAATGATCTATCAGTTTAGGATCAAATTCAACTGCTGCTTTTTCTGTAGAAAAATTAACATTAGCAGATATTACTCCTTTTTGCTTCATCAAAGCTCTGCTAATTATTGCAGAACAGCTATTACAGTGCATGCCCTTTAATTTAATATTGACTTTTTCCATAGTTTAACACCTTCATTGTCACAATAATATACGTATACCATTAAATTTTACCATTAAATTTTAAAAATATCAAGCACCGCCGCACCCACAGCCACCAGAACCACAGCTTCCTCCTGAAGGTGGTGCATTGATATTTGCATCAACAAAATTTGAACTGCTTCCATCAGATTCCAAAACAGTAAATTGTCCTTTGTACATGTTCATTGAACAAGACATTAAAAATGTTCCAGATTTATCAGGAGTGAACTCTATTATGTTATTCCCACGGCTTACTGTTTTTCTCACACCAAAAGCTGGAATAACAATACTCTTTGAGCAGCCGGGCAAACTATTCAGATCAGCTTCCATTCTTACACGAACTCCTTTTTTCAATGATGAAGGTTCAAGAACGTATTGATAATTTTTCATGGACAGCTTAACATTCTGAATTTCATCAGGATTCTGATTAATATTTTGATTCACATTCTGTATCCCATAATTGTTTGGCACAACCTTATTCGCAATATTTGCTTGATTATTTCCAGCAAAATTAACAGCATTAGTGGAAACAAACATGAATACTATCACTGTCAATAAAGCTCCCATAAACCAATATACTTTTTTATCTTTCATTTTTAATCACCTTTAATTTTTAAGTTAATTTTAAAAAGCTCCGAACAATGCTGATTTTGGAGCATTAATCATTATTGTCATTATTACAAAAGCAACAATAACTGAAATTGAAGCAATTGAAATAAAATCCATTGGAGCTCGAGCAACATGTTTGTTCTCAGCTACTTCTTCATAAAGCATATAAGACAAACCCCATAAGATTACTACATTTATTAACATATAAAACGGCATGAATAATAATACATGATCTGGAAACATCATAAAAGTAATCATAGCCCCCATGGTTCCACCCATAAGACCAGCCATCATCCCCTCAAGAATTCCCATAATACCACAACACTTTCCTGCAAGAGCTCCAACAATAACTCCTAAAATCATACCGACCATTGCACCTATAAAGAAGCCATTAACTGCTCCTACCACTGCACCAATCATCAATCCAGTCTGCATTCCAATCGTCATTCCAACCATCATACCAACCATGCAAGTTATTCTAGTCCTATAAGCAGAAATATGCCAATAAGCCATTGCTAAAACTGCAATACTTATGTTAAGATAAAAAATCCACCAACCGTAATTTTGGATAAAATTAGGAACTCTATTCAAAAATAACACGTATGAGAATACTTCCAGGAAAAGAAGAATTAGAAATATACTGATAGAGTGGCTTATCACTTTAAGTTCCATTGAATATTTACTCCTGTGCTCTTTAAAATGACTCATCCTCTCGTTGAAGTTTTTTCGTTCAAAAGGTTCATTGGAAGCCCTAAAATTATGGCGCTTTATCATCTCAATAATACGATCTTGAGAAATTTTTGACTCATCAAAATTAAAGATTACAGAATCATCTTTTATATTGTAATGTTTTATCCCTTCTTCTCTGTTAAACACTTTTGAAAGAACCTTAACACAGCTTTCGCATTCAATATCTGGAACATAAATTGTTGCTTCCATTATTTCACCTTTTAATTGATCTCATACACTTGGATCATTCTACTTTATATCCTTCTTTTTTAATAATCGATTTTATTTTTTCCAATTTTATTTTTGAATCATCAAAATCCACATTAACTTCGGCTTTACTGACATTGACATTTGCTTTAACTCCTTCATCCTGTAAAGCATCTTTAATCAACATCTCGCAGCTCTTACAATGCATTCCTTTAACATTTAGTTTTGTTTTCATTTTATCACCCTGACAATCACATATTGACAATCACATATCCTGATTGATTATAAAAAACAATCATGAAAATGAAGAATTTGAAACTACTTATAAAATATGTCGTGAAACTAGTTTCTTTAAGAGAATATCAATAAATGAATTATAAATTTAATGAATTATGAATTAACGATAACTAGAAGAAACTCCATCTATTGCGATGATCTGCTCTGTGCTTAATTCAAAACTTCTATCATTAAAACTTTGTTCAGGTATTGAAATTAAAAGTTCAGTTCCTGGATTGACTTGCTCATCCAGATGGTCCAATCCATTTTCAACAAATCTCAAGTATTTTTTATGATCTCCTGATTTAACTTTTAACATGTAAACATCAGGATTAAAATTTCCACCTCTTCTAAGATGGTCATATTCTACTATACAGCACATTGTTATGTTCTTTCCTTTTTCTTTATTTTCTGGAATTATATTAATATATCTATCAACTCCAATAAATGCTATTCCTGCAAAAAATGCAGTAATAAAAGCGGTTTGCAATAGATCATCCAGACTTGGAAATTTCTTTGATATTTTCATGAAGAAATGTGGAAAATTTTAAAGTATATAAAATAGACATATGACAGAGCCATATCCCCTAATGATATAAACACATAATGATATGAACAAATATTCATTGCCAATCTTCAGTATCAATACTCAAATCAACACTCAAGAATCATTAACAATTCTGAATAATTCGCTAATGTCAATTTCTAAAGCTGCTGCAGGCATTTCAATATTGAAATTAGAAAGAACTTCTGGATTAAGCTCACCAATAAATCCGATGTTTCTTTCATTAATAATAATACTTGCACATCTGCCTTTTATGAAAGATTGATGATTATGCTCTTGATAAGAGCAGTCTAATCCTAGATTAGAAAGTAAATAATTTACAACCTGCTTTATTGAAGTGAAATCTACGTCCTTGCTGGACAGAACAACTGCCAATTTATTCGATTCCTTGACTCCTGTTTCTGTTGATTTATCCTTTGAAAAAACACTGCCAATCTCAAAAACATTCTGAGGATACTCGTAATGAGTGTTTCTAGATAATACATCCATCAACAAAGGAAGCATCCAAGATCTTAGAACACTATAATCTTCAGTCAATGCATTCTCAAGTTCAATGAAATCTGTACTTGCAAGCATTTTATCATTAAGAACTTTCTTATTAGTTATATGATAAGTACTTAACTCAAGCATATTTAACCCAATAAGCAAATAAATTATTTTTTTCTTGAATTTGCCAAATTCAGATTCTTTTGCAACTGCAGCTACTTCAGGGATTATTGCTTCAAAATTCTCATAACCGTAAGCTATTGCAATATCTTCAGCAATATCTGTCTGATGTAATATATCATCACGCCATGCAGGGATTAACACTTTATCTTCTTTAACAGCGTAACCCATTCTGCTCAATAAATCACTGACTTGAGTTTTATTTAAATTAAGCCCGAATAATTTATTTGAGTAATCAATATCAAGCTTCATCTCTCTTGGACTGAGATCAGGAGTTATTCTTGTACTGTCATGATAAACAATCTCCATGGAATAAATCTCCCCACCCATATCTGCCAGAGTTGTTGTTATAATGTTCAATGCAACATTCACATTCTCCAAATTTGTTCCTGTACATTCAATAAAAACATCTTTAGTTTCTATCTCGACTTTTCCAGTATCCTCTGAATTAGTATAAGGCAGCATGCACATCACATTATCTTTAGCATCAATAAAAAAGGGATATTTTGTCCAAAACTGAGCAACATGACTGAACTCTCGACCTTTAGGATGTAATTCTTCTATTTTATCAGCGCTAATTTCCTTATCAAAACCTAAAGGTCTAAACAAAACTTTTTTAGGATCCTTAGCAATATAAGTTATTGGAAAGTTAATTTTCTCCAATGGATAAATTCCATAAGCACTTTTCACTCGTCTTCTTCCATGAGTTGTCGCGAGTTTCTCTTGAACCTGCATTAACTCTCGGATTTTTTCATCATTAAATTTCAAATTCTTGACAATAGCACAAGCAGTATAAGGACGCATATAAACTGAAGAATCGACAATAACTTTAAATCCTGATTTTTTAACTTCATATTTTCTTAATCCTGTCTTAACTCCGATAAAAGCGCTAAACGCTCTCGCGAACCCTTGCTCTGAAAGCATATCAGGACGATTAGGAAAAACTTCGACAGTAATCTCATTATCTTCAATTTTCTCAAGATCAGTTCCAAGCATTGCAATTCTTTCTTTTAATTTTTCAATAGCCATACTCTTTCCCACTAACTTTTCGAAAACTTCCTTGTTCAATGTTATTGTTGGCATTTTATCACTCATATCAACTCATATCAGTTATTTTAATTGATATCACTATATCAGGTTTAATCACTTCAACCATAATTTCATTTCTCTTATTTGTTTTAAATCATTCTTATCAAGATCACGAATATCTGAGATATTCCAGTATTCAGAGCTTATTCTTCCCAGACCTAAGCCCCATGCTAAAACAGGACAATCAAATCCCAAAAGCGGCTTGACAACTTCTGGACGGAAAACACCACAGCCGCCAAGCTCGATCCACTGATTATGAACAGGATGTAATACTTCAACTTCAGCACTAGGACTAGTGTAAGGGAAAAAAGCAGGCCTTATTCTGACATCTTTGTAACCCATTTTTTTGAAAAAAACTTTTAAGTATCCAATTAAATGCTTGAAATTCACATTCTCATCAACAACAATTCCACCAATCTGGTAAAACTCAAACAAATGCTTCCAGTCAAGAGCTTCATTTCTGAAAACCTTCATTATTTGGAATGTCTTTACAGGAAGATCTTCTTTCTTAATATTTGCGAGAACTTTAGCACTCAAATATGTATCATGAGTTATCAACAAGTTCTTTCTTGCAATATCCTCAGAGTATTTAGAACCCCAACCTTTTGATCCAGTGTCTGCTCCATGCTCGTGAACTTCCTTGATTTTTTTTGCAATCTTAGGAAGCTTTCCGAATTTAGGATCTTTAATAAAAAAAGTGTCTTGCATCAATCTCGCAGGATGATCTTGGGGTACAAACAAACTATCGAGATCCCAAAAGCTTGTCTGGACTAAATCGCCGTCCATCTCTGTAAAACCTAAATCAAGCCAAATGCTTCTGATATACTCAACTGATTGATTCACGAAATGCCTTTTTCCACCATAGATTTTAGGAACATTCACTTTTACATCATATCTTCTGAAAGTCTTGCCTTTCCATGAAGAATCCTTCATCATTCCAGGAGTCAATCTTTCAATGAGCTCATGAGAATCTCTTTTTACAATTTCTAGAACTTTAGCACCTTTTGAAGTTATTACAGCTTTTTGCCTCTTGACTACTTTTTTCTCAAACAAGTTTCGTTTTGATAAAAGCTCGAAAAATTCCTTTTCTTTTTTATTTAATATACTTGCGTCAATAGGAAAATCTTTCTTCATTAAACTCTCGTAATCAAATCCAGTTTCAAGTATTTTTTTTCCTTCAGGATTTATCTCAAAAATAAGATCCTTTAACTTTTCATCCTTTCTTATAGTTATAAGGTTGTGTTTTTTAAAAATCCCAATGCAGACATTTAGCTCTTGAGGATCCAATATTTTTTTCATATGATCATTTGACTTTGAAGAACTAGATATTTCTTTCAAGAACGCTTTTTCAGGGAAGTCTATTTTGCACTGCTCCCCTTTTTTAGTAAGGGATATAAGCTCTAGAACATCATTATCCATCTTCGCTAAATTTTTGTTCTGAAGCCATTGGAAAGCCCTTATTGCTTCAATATCCAATATTTTTAGCTCAGCCATTATCTCTTCGACATACTTCGGAGCCCTAATCAAGGGCAAGACTCTTCTTTCCAAAGAATTAAGAGAATGAGCTAATTCAAGAAGCTCAGCATCCTTATGATTCTCTTCATTATGGTTATTGTTCTCTCTCATCAACAGTGTCGTATAAAGGTAATATAAAAAGCTTTGTTGTGAAAATGCAAAAATAAAGTTAAATGAAATATTAAAAACAATAGGCAATAAAAAAAAAATTATGAAAAAAGATGAACCTCTTCGGCTCTAAAAAAATCAGATTTTTCAGGTGTTCTTCCATGAGTAAATTTGGTAGCCCCTGCAATAAATTGCTCCCCTCCTGATTTTTGTAAAGTATAAAAGAAAGTTGTCGAGCGTCCAGGTTCTAGAATTCTAAAAGGAATTTTCTCTTTAACATACATTTCCATTGCAGCTTCAAGTTTCTGAAGTTCCTCTCTATTTTGATTTTCAAAAGCCCTTTTGTATGCATGTGCAGTCAAAAGAGTTAATTGTTCTGGCTCTAAAGAGTAAGGATTATTAAAAAGTACAACTGAAATAGGTCCTTGTCTCCTGTGCCTATTAGAAATAGCAAGCAGATCTAAATAACCTTCAGCTTGATGTATAGCATCTTGTTTACAAAAATAATCCGTATTTTTAATAGTGTCCACTTTAACACCAAAACCTCTTGCATAAACACCATCGCTGTTTATTCTAAACATGCCAAAAATACCCGCATGTTTCATTTGAACTAATCCAAGAGAAGGATGGGGAACAATGAGAACTGCCTCTGATTGT
>CAZDUE010000057.1:0-9794 GCA_964508575.1 uncultured Methanosarcinales archaeon | reverse complement strand
TCATGAGGAGGTTAAGTGTTATCTTGCAGATCATTATGGTTTGGTTGTGAGTAAGCGTACACTTAAACGATGGAAGTTATGTTTGAATGATTCATCTTGGTTGGGTCCAAAAGTTCCTAATCCTCCACGACCGTCACGAAAAGTGACGGCGGAAATGCTTGTTAGAATTTGTACATTAAGAAAAAGAACTGGTTGGGGTAGGATTATTTTAAAAGAGGTCTTCTGTTTTGATCTTTCAGAGAGTACTTATCGAGATATCATTAAAATTAATGGGCTCTCTAGAGGCAGTAAAATTGAGAATAAGCGAATTCATTGGGTGAAATGGCAGCGTGAACATCCTGATAGTCTATGGCAGATTGACAGTTGGAAACTTCCAAATGGAAATTGGGTTATAGATATAATAGATGACTGTAGTAGATTTTGTCTGGGTATTAAGGAAGTTGAACATCTCACAACGGAAGCATTGGTAAAATTTCTTGAAGAGCTTATCAAAAAGCACGGTAAACCCAGAGAAATTCTTACTGACAATGGAGCAGAACATGGTCTAACCAGTAAATACAGTAAATTTGATCTCTGGTGTCAACAGCATCAGATTATTCATATTAGATCTCGCATCCATAAACCAACCACGGCAGGTAAAGTTGAACGGTTTCATCAAACCGTTCAAAAAGAGTTACCATACTGTAATATGGATTATGAACTCTTTCGTTACCGTTACAATCACATTCGCCCACATATGAGTTTACATGGCAAACGTCCCGCTGAAATTTACTTCAGTTTTGAGCAAAGAATAAAAAGGAGTGAAACAAAACCAATAGAAAAATGGGGGTGACATTTCCTACTGTCTACCACAAATACATTCTTAACCAAATAACCGAAAACTAAATAAAGGGCAAAAACAATATATTAGAATTAAGAAAGTTCGGGTGTGAGATTCGGGTGCTAATTATAAAATTTTTATAGCTTGAATGCAGCGTGAGGTGTTAAAAATGAAAAAACTATTATTAATCTTAATGTTATCTTTATTGCTGGTTAGTGCTTGTTCAAAATCAAGCAAAACAACAGAACAGAAGGACCAGAATATTGCTATTGACAATTCTGAAACTGGAAAAGTTAAAGAACAAGAAAAAAAATATAATACTGTGTTTGCGATAACTGATAAAGCAGCAGATCTTGGAGCAGTAAGCAGTATTTATTTAACAATTGATAAAGTTTCAGTGCATGCAAAAGAAAAATCCTGGATCGCTGTAGATGATAAACCTCAAACTTATGATCTTTTGACTTTGAGAACAACAGGAGAATCAATGGCTTTAGCAACTTCTGAATTAGAGCCGGGAGTTTATGACCAAGTCGAGCTTTCAGTAAGCAAAGTCACAATTGTCGACTCGAAAGGAAGCCATGATGCATTCTTGCCAAGTGGAAAGATAAAAATAATTGGAGATGTATTAGTTGAAGGCAACAAAACAACGATTGCATCATTTGACTTTATAGCTGACGAGTCAATACATCAAACAGGAAAAAACGAGTACATCTTTGCTCCAGTAATTAAAGTTGAGACAAGAAACCAGGCAGATGTCAAAGTATTCCTCAAGACAGTGGAAATAAAAGGCGGTAGAATAGGACTTTCAAACACCTATGGAATGGATGAAAAAGGAAATGTCAGATCATCGTATAAACTAGGAGCAACTGCTAACCTGACAATAGCAAATGGAAAAATCTTATTAGGAACTCCAATAGATGCATCAATTTCAGGAACAGGAGGAATTACTGTTTATGCAAAAGACTCATCAGGAGAAGTCAAGTCAGTAACAGTAACTGTTTTGAAAGTTGAAGCTGAAAAAAAAGACGGCACAATTGAAAAGTTATTTTCAGGAAGACGAGAATTAATGCTTGATGATAAAACTACAACAAGAATTGCAAGCAAAGAAGTAGAAGCAGCATTCTACAAAGAGATAAGAATATTACTGGATAGCGAAGCAATAGTTGAAGAAACTGATGGAACAACAAGAATTGGAGAAGTAAAAAACAAACAGTTAACTGTTGGAATAGCAACACCTCTTGTTAAGGGAAAAACCTTGAATGTTGTATCTGATATAGAATTGAAAAATACAGTAATAAAAGACAAAGATAACTACTATTTTGAGCCAAAACCAAAACTGCAATCAAAACTATCTTTTGAAAATGGAGTTGAAACCAAAAGCTTGGGAGTGATAAATAAAGAAGAAGAATCAACTCTTGGGATCTCACACTCAATAGGAGTTATTGAGATAACAGAGGGAATAAGGACCTCTGCAGACATAGATTCAGCAGTTTATGTCTGATTTTTATTATTAAATTTCATCGGCTCTATATAAAAAAAAATTAAGCCCAAAAAAAAGTTTTAAAAATCAAACCCTCTTCTGCATTGAAGAAGACATTATACTGCCGACTGCAATAATACTTGCAGAAAGAACAGCCCAGTCAGCACTCAAATCTTTATAACCGACTAAATTAGCTCCGAACTTGACAATCCACAATGTCAGTATAAAATATAACAATCCTATGATTATCAGAATCAAAGATCCAAATATAATAAACGAAAACGTTGCAAACCCTGCAAAAAATGCATCCCACAATCTTGCCATTTTATCACCTTTGTTTTAATTTCAATTTAATACAATTTTTATTTAATTTAACTAATCAAAGCAATCAAAACAAGGATTATTTAAAGGTTACGATTGAAAGATAACACCGTCAGAAAACAACAGAATCAGCATATCTTTTCATTTTTACTGCTTCTTTAAACTGATCTAACAATTTAGAAACAACCTCTGAAGAGAAAAAAGAATCTATCTTATCCTTAAATAAACTAAAACGGTATTGACCATAATCTCTCAAAAAAGGCAATACATTTTCATCAGATCTAAATTTATAAGTTGGAGTCAATTATTCAAATCATCCTTTTTCTTATCTAAAACACTAATAATCATCTTATGAAAGTTCTCAGGATTTAAGCTTGCACCTCCGATTAAAGCGCCATCAACTCCTGAAATATTCATTATTGCTTGGATATTGTTAAGATTCACAGATCCACCGTACAGAATTTTAATTTTTTTAGAAACATCCTCAGAGTACATCTGTGATATTCTATCCCGGATAAATGAAACAACTTCATCTATTTGCTCATTAGTAGCTTCATTCCCTGTTCCAATAGCCCAAACCGGCTCGTAAGCTATTACTAGATTATCTCCATCAACCTTTATATTATCAAGACAAGAATTAAGCTGATGCTCTATGACATTCTTAGTATTTTTTTCTTCTCGCTCATGAAGCTGTTCTCCAACACAAAGTATGGGAATTAATTTGTTATTAACTGAAGCTGCAATTTTCTTATTTATCATAGTATTAGTTTCAGAAAACAAATTACGCCTTTCAGAATGACCAATAATAATATAAGAACAAAAATCTTTTATCATTAAAGGAGAAATCTCTCCTGTGAAGGATCCTGAGTTTTCTGAAAAAATATTCTGAGCTCCAAAATTAATGTTCTTGTTCTTTGTTTTTGCTCTCAAGAATAAAGAAGTGAACGGAGGACAGATAACAATATCTGCTTTTATTTTTTTCTTGCCTAAAAGTTTTGAAAATTCCACCATGAAATCTAAAGTATCTCGCGAGTTTTTATTCATCTTCCAGTTTGCTACCAATAATTGTCTCTTCTTCATAATATCATCTTTTTTATCTTTTTTAAAGTTAAAGAACAATATATTAAATTACTTTCGTTTTCTTTCTAAAGACTCTTCCAGTCCTGATAATCTGGGCTGTTCAGTCTTTCCCCTCATTGCCTCTTCCATTATTCTTTGTTGTTCCGTGAAAACATGCTCGAATTGAGACTGAATATCCTGAGGCATCATTAGTCCTGAATTATAAGTTACATTATCAGATCTGGGCTTCTCAGAATGCTCTTCAACTAAAGAAGCAAGTTCATCTTTCAAAGTTTTATCTTTTTTATCTTTATCAAAAGCATCTGGCTTGAAAGAATTATAATCCATTTCATCTACTCCTGACTTGTATCCAATCTCAGAAGCAGCTGCAGATCCGTAAGTTATTTGATCAGCTGATTGATAACTTACAGAAGGGCTTGAGAAATCTGAAGCATTATTCCCAGAATAATTACTATTAAGACTAGATAAAACATCCCCTCCAGAACCTTGATTCTTTATAGACTCGTACAAGCTACCTCCTGTTTGACGATTGTAATCTACCATTAAATACTTAGATAAATCATCAGGATTTAAATGTTATGGGAGAACACAGAAATTCAAGTTCTTATTAAAATCATATCCTGTCCAAAATTGCCTGAATCTTTGCTTTTAACTGATTTTCAGAAAAATAACCGACAATTCTGTCAATTTCTTTGCCTTTAGAAAATAATATCAAACAAGGAATGCCGCGAACTTCATGCTCCTGCGATATTTCCTCATTCTCTTCCACATTCAATTTTGCAAAATCAAGATCGTCAAATTCACCTGATAACTTTTCAAATACAGGAGTGAGCATCTTGCAAGGACCACACCAAGAAGCCCAAAAATCTACAATAATTGGTTTATTTCCATTTATTACTTTTGCAAAATCCTTTTTTGTTAGTTCTTTAACCATTTTAATCACATAGGACCCATCTTCTTTTTAAAATCTTCTATTAAAAAAATAGGATCTGGATTGATTCTTGACTGTACTGCAAGATAATAAGAAACCCAATCCCCCAGAATAATCGCACTGAACATGCGAGCAAGATAACTCTTCCCCTTCATAAGAATCTCAGTGGACTTGATCCCTTTTTCTGAGAGAATCTGTTTTGTTATCTCAACTCGCTTATGGTTGCGAACATGATCGGACTCATCTCTTAAAAAAATAACATAATATTCTTCAGGATTACTCATTTTTGCAAAAGCCATCATTTCATTATGATTCAACTCAGGAAAAGTATTTACTAAAACTAACTTTTTTGAATTCTCATTAATCTGATTCTTCCATCTGTAAGCTACTGAAGACATTTTCGGAGTTGCATAGATAATTGGCATTTTCCCAAGAATCTTTGCTGCAATCTCTTTAGCACGAGTTTTAGGCGGCTCTTTCACTGCTTCAATTGCACTCATAACTTCTTTTTCCTGAGGAGGAAAAACTCCTGAATTTTCTAAAACTTTAAGAAGTGACAAAAACAAGTAAGGAAGGGCCATACGTGGTTGCATATCTCCTGGAATTCTGAGACATTTAGTGTTTTCTTGATCACAAAACTGTTTTAGCTTTCCACCTGAAGTTATCGCGAGAGTATTGCAACCTTTCTTTAATGCCTCCCTATAAACCGAGAGCACTTCTTCAGTATTCCCAGAATATGAACTGAGAATGACCAAAGTATCTTTTGTAACAGAACTTGGCAAATTATAATTTCTGCAAACACTAATCTTGTCAGAATTCGAGTACATTTTTAATAAGTCTCCAGCAATAGCAGAGCCACCAAGCCCTGCAATAACAATTGAATCAGAATTTGGAACTTGCATGAGCTTAGGAAGAGCATAAGCTTCCTTCATCTTCTCTGAAAACTTCTCAAGACTCATAAGCACAGATTCCATAAAAACAGAGCAATTACTAAGGTATATAAAACTTTCTCGGATACAGGAGAATTAGTAATATCTCTTGAAAATATTTCTTGAAAGATATCTCTTGAAAGATATCTCTTGAAATAATAAAAAAATTATTCAATGCTGATGATTATATTCTCCAGATAAAAGAAATTCTTTAGCTTCCTGAGCATTACGAGGATGTGATAAATCCGCATCATTCTTTATTTTGTAAACTGCATTACCTGTTGAACTAAAAGAGATATAACCCTTATCATTCATATTTCCTTGAAACAAACCTCTTCCGCAAGTACATGCATAGAATTTATCAAAATTTGATGAAGATCCCAAGCAGTAAGCATAATTATGGACTCCTCCTGGAACCATATCATTAAGCCCTGATTTTTTCCAATTTTTACCTCCATCTATTGTTTCAACAACATTCTCCCCGTGATGTCCAACAATTAGATGCTCAGGATTTTTAGGATCAATCAGAATATTCTCATAATTAGGCATGTGCCCAAAATTGTATAACCAAGGAAGAAAATCTTCTTCTCTATCTCCTCCTTCATAATTTCTAATTCCTGCAGTAATCTCTTTCCAATTTTTTCCAGCATCATTGCTTTGGAAAATTCCCCCATACTTTCCTGAATACTGATCTTGGTCAGAAAGCTGTCCAAAAAAAAGATTGGATGATGCAATGATCATGTCTGAATCTGTTGGAGACATTACTAATCTATAAGTATATTTCAGCTTATCATTTCTAATAAAATTAAAATGACTGCCTCCATCTATGCTCTTAAATACACCTTCTCCCAATGCAGATGCATAAACTATCCTTGGATCATTTGGATTAAATATGATCGAATACACTGCAAAATCACTAATCCCTTGAGATCTGGTCCAGCTCTCCCCTCCATCTTTTGATTCCCATATCCCTTCTCCTGGAGGAGTTTCTGCTACTTCTGATCCTATACCAACAATAATATGCTCTTTATTCTTTGGATCTATTGCGAGAGATTTGATAAAACTAGAACTGCTTCCGGGTTTATTTTTTTCTGTGAATTCACTTTTATCTTTTGAAATATGACCGACTACAAATTTATCACCTCCAAGGTAAACACGAGTAAAATCTTCAGGATCAGGCTCAAGCGTAAGGGCAAAATAATCACGAGCTAAATGACGATATGACTTTCCCTCATTTTTTGACCAGTAAAATCCAAGCCGATCCCATGTCCCTGCATAAATCTCAGTTTCATCATCTGGATTAACATGCACTTCTCTTGTAGCTATAGAGACTAAATCTTTGTTCAATTCAACAAAATTATCACCATCATCAGAAGACACATAGATTCCATTTCCACCAGCACCAACATATATTTTTGAGTCAAGATTTACAATTTCTCCAACCCAATCCGGAGGCAATCCTTTTGAATCTTTTTCTTGAAAAGAAATTCCATCAATAGAAATCCAAAGTTTTGGATCTGGACTCCATGTGCCAACAAAAAGTGTATCACCATCTGTTCCAAGACCTGTAACTTGTTCAAGTTCTTTTATCTTTTCCCAAGACAATCCATCAGATGCCAGCATATATAAATTACCACCCATTCTTGTATTAAATTGAATCTGAGCTCCAAGCAAATAGAGATTACCTTTGAAATTGACAAAACGAGCTGTTTTCATATCCTCAAGACCATTGTTTAATTTTATCCATGTTTTACCTTTATCAGAAGAAACTAAAACACCATCATTACTTGTTGCTAAGTACATTTTAGACTTAAAGAATAATATATGATTAAAATCATAATGCTTATCAAAGATAAATCTCTTTTCCCAATTGTCTCCTCCATCCTTAGAAACAACTAGCATACTGGTCTGATCATGAATATGACCTGGCATGTATATTGTTCTTGAATCTTCTGGATCTAAAACAAGAGTATGTGAATTAAAATTATCAGCTTCAATATCTTTTAACATTTTACTGCATAAACCCTGCCAAGTAGCTCCGTTATTGACTGTTTTTGCACCGCAAGCAATCATCTCTGGAACATAAGCCATGTTTTCAGTGATTGGATCTGGAACAATGTCAAATGCCCTGACTTCTGGAATACCATGACCGACTGCTATTTGCCTCCAAGAATTATCAGATTGAAGTTCATAAATCCCTCCTGAGTAAAGTGAAGCCCAAATTGTTCCTGCATGAGGAATCATCCTGATGACTGTACCACCAAGAGGTCCTGAAGTCTGCTTCCATCCAGCAGAATTTTTATCTGGAGGAAGATCAAATGAAGGATCATACTCGTCATCTGATTTAGAACTATCCTGATCATCAGCTTGGATATCACTTTGAGTATTACCATCATCCATGTTCTCATCAATTTGCTCATCAATCTTCTGATCTTCAATTGACTCGTCACTTGACTGAACTTTCTCCTGAACATTAACATTATTCTTCTGCACTTCTTTCTGAGAACAAGCAGCAATAAGGACAATTGACATTATACAAATAGCAACTAAGCTAGGAACAACTAAACGCTTTCTAATCATCATAAAGCTAATTGAAATCAAGTATAAAAATGTTATCAGAATTTATTGTTAATTCCTTGCTTCCTTCCATAAAATCTCGAATTGCTTCCTATAACCATCAGCAACTAAACTATCTTTAATTAAAAGACCATAAGGATTCTTAGTAAATATTGCAATTCCGACAGAATCTCCAATTATTACAGTTTCTTGCAATTGTTCAAATTTTCTAGATAAAAAGCGAATATTTGTAATCGGCCTTTTCTTTAATTCCTCTCCAAACTTTCTGATTGTTTCATCAAACACTTGCCGGGATTTTATTTTTTTCTCAATTCTTCGGGCATGTAAATTCTTCCACCACACCCCACCCATAATATTATGAGTTACTTTTGTTCCTCCTCCAAAAGTATTATACTCTTTTCCTCCCGAATTTAGAAGAGTGTTATATAACTCGTTAATTCCTTTTTTTCCTCTAAAGATGCTCGCGCACTCTTGCTTTTTTACGAACTTCTGCCTGTTTTTTAATTCAGGCAATATCTCTTCAAATCTTTTTTTCTTATTATCTATGAAATTGCGGAAGTTCTCAGGATCAGTAGCTTGGTATATTCTTCTTTTTCCTTCAAGAATAAAACTTATCAATCCCTTGTCAATAAGGCTGTTTAATGCCCTGTGCATAACTGAGTTCTGAAGCCTGGACTTTTCCAGTATTAATCCTGCAGAAGAGCTTCCCAGCTCTAACAAACTCATGTAAACTTTTATTTCTGCCTGAGTAAGCCCTAAATCTTCAAGTATTGATGTGTCCATTTAATATCCTGAATCATCAGCATTTATAATATTTTCTATTATGCTCCTGAAAGGGAGGATAAATATTATTATAGTTTGCTTGGTATTTACTTATTGGTAAAAACGACATGAAGAACATACTGGTAACAGGATTTGAACCATTTGGCAGCTACGATAGAAATCCTTCACAAGACATGACCAATGCTTTGAACGGCGTAAGATCTGAATGGATTAATTATAGAATTACCTCTGGAATTATTCCTTTTGACTCGATGCGAGTTTCTTTAATCCTAAAAATGCTAATTGATTTTAACAAGCCAGATCTGATTATAATGATGGGGCAATCATTTTCTCCTGAACAAACAAAAATAACACTGGAAAAAAATGCAATGAACTATGTAGATTATGAAAAAAATAATTTATCTGATAATAAAGGATATAGACCGCCAACTGGAAAAATCATTGAAGAAGAAACTAAGAAGCATGTAACTAGACTGCCCTTAGATTATCTTGTTAATAATCTTAGTAAAAGAGGAATTAATGCAGGAATTTCAGAAGATTGCGGGGTTAATTTTTGCAATCAATCATATTATCTTATGTTGGCTCTTGAAGAATTATATTTCAGAGGTAAAATTGGAAAAACTTCATTTACATGCTACAACTTACTTGTTGGCAACCCAAATCATGCTAGATACTTTGAGTATATGTTAAAACAACCTCAACCTTATTTTAAAACAGTTTTTGTTCACCTTCCTCAATACCCCGAGCAAACTCAAGGAGCAGGAGGAAGAAGATTTAATGATCAGCTTAGAGATGTAAAAGCATTAATTGAAGAAATAGTAAAAACTGAAACAGGAGAATCAGAATTTCAAAGAGCTTATAGATTTGTTAAAA
>CAZDUE010000056.1:0-9842 GCA_964508575.1 uncultured Methanosarcinales archaeon | reverse complement strand
ATTTCCAACAGTATCATCCGAGTACACAGTAATGTTCTGAATTCCTTCGACAAATCTTGAAAGGTTGAAGCTTCTATTGTACCAGTTATTAGTTGCTCCGCCTTTTTTACCGATAAAAGTTCTTGTCTTTAAACTTGATCCATTCGTGATATTAAATTTAACACTGCTAACTCCTGCAACATCAACAACAGTGGAATTCAATAAAAGCAATCCAGACGTTACATTCTTGCCATTATTCGGACTGATAAAAGTAACATTAGGACCAGCAGAATCAGTGTTTATTGTGAAGTTTCTAGTCTCAGTGCGATTCTTATTTCCTGCTAAATCGAATGCTGTCGAATTATACTTATAAGTCCTGCCATTTGTTAAAGCAGATTGATTAACTAAAAGAGACCAAGAAGTTTTGTTGTATCTTTGAAGAGATGAGTGGTAATGTTCTTGAATCTGTTCTGATTTTAAAGATCTGTTCCAGATTCTTAATTCATCAATTGTTCCGTTAAAATGTTCTATATAATTTCCAACAGGACTATAGTACCTTGCACCAATTGTCAAAGGATAAGTATTAGTCACAGGCATTGCTGCAAGTTTAGCTTCTTTGACTTTGACACCATTAAGATAAAGTCTTACTGTTGAAGCATTTTGAGAAGCAGCAACATGAACCCATTGATTTCTCAGAACATTATTCCCAGTGGATGCAACATCATACCAACCGCCATTATAATAACCATAAACTAATTGTCCTGTTTCATCAGAAATCCAAAATCTGTAATTAACATACTCTGTTCCTCCATAAGCTCCACCTTTTTGAGCAATTATTTCAGCATCATAATTCTCGCCTGTATTATTTCCTTTCCAATAAACCCATGCTTCAAATGCGCTCTCATTAACTATGTTTAAAGTAGAATGATGAGATACATTCAAGAAATCATCTTTACTGTCAAAAAAATAACCTCCTTTGTACTTTCCTGAGGCCGTATACTTTGCGCCATTTTTGGGAGTTGCGTTATTTCCTTGTCTGCTCAAATCTGTGACTTTATTTGACCCTTCTCCAAGAAGAGTGATATTATCAAAGTTATACATCAAGACAAGACTCTGGTTATACATCATATAATTTGTATTGTTAAATCTGAAAATTAAGTGCGATAAGTTACCATCATTAATAGAAACATTAATTCTAGAATAATTAACACCAACTGAACTACCAGAAGCTGGAGTGGGAGAACTAAACGAAATAGCAGAAGAAACTTTATCAAGAACTATTGATCTTTTTGAAGAATTTCCAAAATTATTTCCAGAATCATTTGCAAATATCATGTATCTAAAAGTTCCAGAATAACCAACTGAAATATTTTTGTAACAATAAACAGTTTTTCCTGTGCCTATTTTTGTCATGGTTATATTAAATTTTCCTGTTCTGTTATTCCATTCCAATAAACATTTTGTGATGTTTGAAGTTGAATCTGTAACAGAGACATTGACATAAGTGTAATCTCTAGAGAAAGAAGAGCCATCTGCATTTGAAGGAGCGCTATAAGTTACAATCGGGGAAACAGAATCGTTTGTAAAAGCATAAATTTTTCCATCTTGAGACCCCACATATAAAAATCCATTAACTAAGGCAGGAGATGACACAACAATATCTCCTGTAGTATAATTCCATATGTGTGCTCCTGTGGACTTGTTAAGGATGTAAATTTTTTTATCATTAGATCCTAGTGCAACAATAGTGTCAGTTATTGAAGGATTTGATTTTACTTTCCCTTTTGCAGAATAATTCCAGATATGAGCGCCATTTGAAGTATTAAGTGCGTAAGTTCTATTATCATCTGAGCCAACATACAATACATCTTTGTAGATTGATGGTGTTGATTGAACTTGACCTTTAGTTGTGTACTGCCATTTTAACGCTCCTGTTGTTGCGTTTATCGCGTGTATTTTTTTATCATAAGAACCTATAAATAAAAGAGTTGAACTTAAAGTTGGAGATCCAAGAATAACTCCGCCTGTGCTGAAATTCCAAAGCTTTTTTCCTGTTGAAATATTAAGACAGTAAACTTGCTTATCTTGAGAGGCCATATAGACTCTGCTGTTCATTATTGCAGGAGATGAAGATATAATATCGGAAGTTGAGTAATTCCATATTTTCTTGCCATTAGATGAGTTAATAGCATAAGTTTGATTATTGTAAGACCCGATAAAAACAAGATTATTGGATACTGCAGAAGAACCTTCAATCCTATTTGTCGCACTATAATTCCAGATCTTAGCACCTGTGGAAGCATTTAGCGCATAAGTTTGATTGTCTCTTGATCCAAAATATACTTTACCGTCAGATATTGCTCCAGCAGAATAAATTTGTCCTCCTGTTGAATAATTCCATTTTTTACTTCCTGTTGAAAGATTTATTGCAAGAAAATGATTATTTAAATCTCCAATGTACAATAATCCTGATGAAATCGCGGGAGATGCTTGTACTGCACTCTGAGTGTTATAAACCCATATTTTTGTAAATTTTGAAGGATTATTTATTTTAGTGCTTGCATATCCTGAGTGAAACAAATCTCCACTCATCATTACTTTAGTTTTATTATGCCTTATTGTAAGATTTCCTGCACTGTAATCTTTTGTTACATTTTTAGTATCATCAGCAGAACACCAGATAAAAAAAGTCTTGCTTGCAGGCCAATTACTTACATCACATGATTGAGATCCATCATTAGTTGTATTAGTAAAACAAGGCAAAACTCTATTATTGCCATTGCCATTATCATCACCATAACAGCTTATGAATTGTGCATCCCCGTCAGAATCATTCGAACTCCAATTTATAAAAAAAGTAGAACGCATTACTGTAACAGTAAGAGGATCATCAGCATACTTTGCACTTGAAGGAGTTAAGACTGCAACAGCAGGAACATTATTTTTTGCAGTCATGTTAAGCGCGTAAACTTTTCCATTATTAGAGCCAAAGTAAACAACTCCTTTAGATACAGAAGGCCCTCCTCTCACCCAATTAGGCTGACCTGAAGTTGTATAATTCAAAAGATAAACTCCGTTAGACCTATTGATGAAAAAAGTGATATTCGCATCAGAGCCAAATACAATTGTATTATTAGCAGCAATAGGAGATCCTTTTATATTTCCCTTGCCTGAGAAATTCCATTTGTGTGCTCCGCTGGATGCATTAAGGGCATAAACTTTTTTATCATCTGATCCAATGTAAACAAATCCTTGATAAACTGCAGGGGAAGATCTTACAGGTCCAGCAGCTGAGAAGCTCCAAATTTGCGCTCCAGTAGAACCATTAAATGCGTAAACTTTATTGTCATCACATCCAATGTAAACGATTCTATGAGAAACTGCCGGAGAGGATTGAAAAAAATTTGTTTTTGAAACATTCCATAACTGAGTGCCAGAAGAAGAGTTAAATGCATAAAGAAACTTTTTATTTCCCCCTACATAAATTGCACCATTCGCATATGCAGGAGAAGATTCAAAAGCTTCTCCAGGAGGAGCGTTAAAGCTCCACTTGACAGCTCCTGTTGATCCATTAATTGCTTTAAATTGCTGGCCAATCCATCCAATGTAAACAATTCCATTTACAACAACAGGAGATGCTCTTATTGGAGGAGCAGCAGGAGGGCTAAAAGTATAATTCCAAAGATGAATTCTATTAGAAACATTGTACGCATATAAGGAACCATTACTCGAGCCAATGTAGATTTTGCCGTTTGCAATTGCAGGAGAAGAAGCAGTATTTTGTTTATTAAGAGTTGTCACATTAGCTGCTTGAACTCCTGTAGATGCATTTAAAATAAAAAGTTTTTTTGCTGTTTGCCCATGAATATAGACAAGACCTCCTGATATTACTGGCTGGGATTCAAAATGCTCTCCATTTCCTGCATTAAAAACCCACATTGTTGTCCTGTTAAATGTGCTTATATTTTTTGGATATACTCCTGTGTGATTTGTAGATTTTCTGTACATTGGCCATTCATTTATTGAAGAAGGATCTGAAGATCCTAATCCAGGATCCATTATTAAATCTTCACCAGACAATAGCTTTCGAGAGCTTGATCGAACAAATAAAGTCCTAGTTAATGCATCATATCTTGAATTAACAGAACCGAATGCTTTTTCAACGTCTTTAAAGTTCAGATCATATTCTTTGCTTTCAGAATTTCCAAGATAAAACAAGTTGCTGTTTGAGTTAAAACTTTCATCAAGCATGTATCTTTGCCCTAAAGGAGTTCTTATGTAACTGTATTTTTTAGGCAATGAAATTTTCCACATAAAAATCAGATTCTTTCCCTCATCATCATTTGTAAAATAATAATTAATTTTTTTAACACCAGAATGATTCAAAACTTCTTTTTTTATTTTAATACCCTTAATTATACTGGAGTTAACATCATATTCTTTCGCAAGTCCATTTTCATCAAAAACTAAAAAATCTGAGGCATTGATTCCTGACTTTTTATCCTCAAACTTAGAAGGATCTTCAGTGTTAACTATTCCAACTGAATCATTAACAAAAGAACCATCAAGCTTGATCTTTGGATGAGTAAAAAATGCACTTCCAAACAGTTTATCACGCTCATCAGAGGGTTTATTCTTGTAAGCAAAATAAGCAAAATAAGCAAAAAATAAAATTGCAGATATAAAGACAATTGCAATAATTAATCCAAGATACCTTAATTTTTTATTTGATCCATATTCAGATTTCTTATCAGCAGGTTTGGATTTATTCACATTAGAATTTCTAGTTGAGACAGCAGAGCATACTGCATACTTAGAACTGTTTAAACTAGACTCTCCTCTTTTTACCCTTTTTTTCATATTTATCAAGCAAAAACTTGATATATTTTGCAATATATCTCGGTGTTTTGCTAGTGTTCCTACCCTTAATCTGATATTAATTTAACTTGAGTAATTTACTGCAAAGCCATTTAAAAAGGTTTTGGTTGTTTTCGTCTGAAGTTTTTGAAATGGAACAAAACAAATACTTAAAATAAAACTCATCAAAAGCTATATAAATAAAACTGCAATAAATTAAGATGGAACAATTAATCAAGGTATCAAGAAGGCATCAAGTAATGTTGAGCAATATTTTAAGTAATATTTTTCAACATGCTTTCAATACACTTGTTTGGATAAATAATGTATAAAAAAAAGGGATTTAGAAGTCAACTCTTTATAGTTTTACTACTTGTAGTTATATTCTTTTTTTCAATATTCTCTATTGCACTACTATCTTATCCTTCAAATGCAGCGGCCTCTAACTCTGGAATACTTGATACCAAAGTTCAAGGGCAAGACAGAATTCAGGGCTTTGCAAAAAAAACAGATGTCCTAACTTTTGAAGTTACTGCAAATATCAATGAACCAATAACTCGAGATCAAATGACTATTGGAATTGGAAAGCCAGATACTTGCATTCAAAAATCATTTGGAGATTATTTATGCTCCCTCTCGAAAAGCACTGATTCTGAAAACCCAGGAGAGCAAGTCATAACAGTAAATGTTCAAGGAAGTGGAGGAAATACTGTTGATAGCAAGACAATATCTTACTTAATAGATATACAAGCCCCTGAAATAAATAGTTTTTCTGCAGTTTCTTTTAATAATCAGATAACTGCAATTTTTTCAGCAAAAGATACTGCGTGTCCTACTGCTCCAGGAGCATGCCCTAACTGTAATTCCTGCAATAAATGCGTTGGAATAAAAGAGATAAAAATTGAAGAGTCTCTTCAAGGAAGAAAGATTCATGAGAAAAAAACAAATCATTCTATTGCTAATTGCGCTGTTTCAGATTCAGTATCATTCAGCTCAAAAGCCCCACAAGGATACTCGGGAAACACAACTGTCTGTGTCAGTGTACTGGATCACTTTAATCAAGCCAGCTTGAAAAAATGCGCAGATGTTCTTGTGGATAAAACAGGACCAGAATTAAAATCAATGATACTTAAAGACTCTAATAACAAAGAAATATTCTATAAAGGAATTCCGCTTAATTCAGTCTTACGGCTTAATTTTAGTTCAGACTCACTCTCGAGTGTGTTTGCAGATCTTTCTCCATTCAATCCAACGCTTGGAAAAACTCAAGGAAACTGCGCTCGCACAGGGGGAAACTCAAAACTTGGAAACTATACTTGTCTGTGGACATTCTCACTTTTTAACCCAAACATAACAAAACAAATTGCAATAAATGCGACTGATGACAGAGGAAATAGCCTTGCAGATAAATTAAGTTTTTCAATCGGAATGGATAATCAACCTCCTTTGATAAAATCAGTCGAGATGCTCAGAGCAGATGATAATACACCTGTGGAATTCGTCAATGGGAATACTCTTGTGATTTTAAAAGTGAATGTTACTGATGACAATCTGAAAATGAATTCTGTCAAGGTCAATATTTCTGACATAAATAAAAAAGATAATTTTTTCACAACAAATTGTGTTTTACAGTTCAATGATTCATACTCTTGCTCGCTTTCAGGAATAACTTTAGTTATGAATGGAACAAGAAGTGTGCGAATTCCAGTATCTGCTTCAGATATTCTTGGAAATAATAGGCAAGTTTATGCAAGCATAAATGTTGTGTTTGACAATACTAAGCCAAACATCACCGAGATCGGAACATTCAGAAGAGAAAGAAACAATAAGAGCTGGGCAGGAGCAAAGAATAATACTCTGTATATCAAACTTCAAGAGAATAAAGCAGGAATGTCCAGAAAGAATGCAAAACTCGAGATACAAGGACAAAAATTCAAAGCAGGAGAATGCTTCAGAAATTCAGACGGCTGGGTGTGCTTGTGGAAAGGAATTAACTTCACAACAGCAGGAGAAATTACTGTTAATACTCACGAGGTGTTTGACGATGCTCGAAATAAAGCAGCTGACAAAAGTGAAAAAATAACTGTTGATCTTACTCCTCCGGAAATTCGCTCAGTAAAAATGATAAATGACTCGTTAACAGCAGACTGCCCTATAAACGGAGATACAATACATTATGAAATAAAATCCTTTGATCAAACTCCTCAGATTTTTATGACTTTGAATAATATCAATGTAAGCACAACAAGAACTTTCGACGGGTTCTGCGAAAATACTTCTCCAGGAAACTGGAAGTGCGATGTTTTTATTGACAAAATAGTTCCATTTACAAGAAACGGAACAATACTTTTTGAAGCAGAAGACTTTGCAGGAAATAAGAAAAAATTCAATCAAAGCATAACAATATGCAAAGGAGATTTAATAACAGAACCGAATTTTATCAATGCAACTCTGCGAAATCCTCCGACAATACCTGCTTCAGTTGACAGAAAAGTTGCTTCTTTAACTAATCACTTGATACTAGTTCCAGTTCATTATGATGCAAAATTAAATGTGAAAGTCGCGAGAACAGACGATGATGACTGCATTTCTAGTTTACAGTACATCTATGATGGCTATCCTGTTAATACAATAAATGCTTTTAGCATGGATCCAATGATTTCTTTTAAACTAAGACAAGGACAATATTCTAATCCAGTTCCAATAAAATGCCAATTACGGCTAAGAATAAGAGCAGGAACAACCGTCTATGTCAAGCCAGAACTTGAGAACATAAGTTTCAATGTTAATTTCAATGATAACAGCTTGGGAAATCTTGATGCTGCAATCAACGCAAAGCTTCTTGAAGTAAGCAGAGATATTGACTCAACACAAGGCAGAATTGATGGAAAAGAAAAACAATTAAAATTCCTAAAAACATTATGCGAGACTGCTAAGATGATCGGGACAATAAATAGTTTGTTGCAAGCTGTGAAGAAACTTCTTCATCATGTTTTTTTCATACTTGTCAATACATTAAGAGTGACTCCTCAGACTTTACCACTTGCCCATTCTGTTGACTCTGCCTGGACAGGCATTTGTAATGCTCTGAGTCAGTTTCATTCTATTGTAAGCACATTTATCTGGCCTCCAGGATTTATTCCAGGTGGCTTAACAGGAGGAGATCCTTTTGATGCTATAGGAATGTTCTTAGTAAAGTATCCATGTATGATACAATATTATTGTATGGGAATGGATGAAATTGCAGGAAATATAATCCTAGAAGGAGCTAACACTTTTGGATTTTCTCAGATTCCTCTTGGTGGAAATACTGGTCCGCCCCCTCCAGGTGGTGCGAATGTAGTTAACGATATTGTAACTTCAGTAATCCAGCCAGGACCAGAAGGACTGGATCCTTACAAATCAGTTCATCTTGCGGGAATGTGCGTTCCAGCTCAGATGTATAATTTGATGAAGGAAAAACAAATCAAGTGCATGTACCGAGACTGCTTGAAAAATCATCTGAATACAGGAGTTTCAACTGTAGCTTGCGATGTAGCACTTTCTGAGAGAGAATGCTTATACATTGAAGGAGCTGGGGCAAAAGGTCGAGGAGGACTATTCCATGCGTCGCTAGAATCTTTTAAAGACTTGAAAAAACTTGCATTCTTAGCAGTAGGAGTTGCTTATAAATTGTATTGTCAGGATTATATTAAAAAAGCTGGCACAGCATGTTTTAAAGAAACAGATTTTAGTGTCTATGGTCCTAACAGCAATAAAGCAACAATCTGCGGAATAACTGGAACTGTCATAACCTTAAAAGAACTGATGGAAACTTTCCAAAGTGTAATGGGACCTCAAGGACAGAAATACGAACAATACTTTAAAATGATAAAACAAAAAGACTTTTGCACAAGTGCTGCGAGTTGAGAAGCTTATTTCCGAATCATTTTATTTATGTTTTTGAAGAACAAATAAGCGTGATCTAATGACTCTTGTGCAGGAAGTTTATTAGCTTGAGGGAGTTTCTGATATGTGAACTCTCCTCTTTTACGCTTTTCTGCAACTAAAATCTCTAATAGCTGTTCTGCTCTTAAAATAATTTTTTTATAAATTTTCAATAACTCAAAATCTAATTTTCCGGTTTTCACAAGCTTTGATTCAAACTCCTGAACTGTTTTTCTATGCACTTCAGGAGCATCTGTCCTAATTCCATGCTTAATCAAAATCGCTTTGGCAGAATAAAAAACACCATAATAAGAATGACTAATGACTGAACTATAAAAAGTAAAATCGCTTTGAAGCTTAAATTGTTCCTTTTGAAGTTTAGGATTGCTTGAAATATCAAAAAGTATCTGTGCGGCAATTAGTTCGTTTTCAGCTCTTTGAAGGTAAAGCTCAGCCTCATCATTCATTTTATCCCTCTTATCAACTCAGAGTATTGAATAAAACCATAATAGATGAGGTTATTTTTATATATTTGCTTTCCAATATTCTCATAATCAGAATTTAACATTTCTGAAAATTCTTTTTCAGTAAAGATATGATAGTCTATTTTTTTAATCTCTCTTCTTTTTACTGTTTCAATTAAAGGGATTATCTCTTTTTTCAATTCTTCAGAATCTATAATTATTGCAATATCTAAATCAGACTTTGGATTAGCCTTATTTTTCGCATAACTTCCAAAAACAATAAGAATAAATGATTTAGTATGCTTAAAAAGAACTTCTTTAATTTGAGCCAAAATATTTTTAGGAAAATTTCGTTTTTTTATTTCAAGATGATTTATTAAATTAATATAAGATAACACCAGACCGTCATCAAGATTAAGATAATAAGTTTTTACATCTCCTGTTAATCTTGTATTAATCAAATCCTGCTTAATAAATTCTTTTAAAGCAATCTGCACAAGATTATTAGATTTTTGCCTGCTCTTTTCTTTAATCTGCTTAAAAGTAAGTTCAGCAAGAATATTTTCATAATATACTTTTAAAATTTTCAATTGCTCTTTTGTAATCATCATACCA
>CAZDUE010000055.1:8838-10094 GCA_964508575.1 uncultured Methanosarcinales archaeon | reverse complement strand
AAAAATTGACGAGTCTGATTTGAGTTCAGCATATGTTCAAGGAGAATTCAAGAAGCTTCCTGTTCTTTATTTGACAACCGGAGTTTTTACAAAAAATGCTTCAGAGATGCTTGAGAAAGAGTTCAAGAATATTGCTGTTAAGCAGATTAAGTAATGTGATAAAAAAGAGATAAGAAAATTAAAAAAGTAATTAATAAATGAATTGATAAAAAATGGGCGTTAATCTTAGGGAAATAACAAAAAAGCAAGAGATAGAAATTTCAGATCTTTCTAATAAGATACTTGCTGTTGATTCTTACAATCAGTTATATCAGTTCATAACAACAATTAGATCTCGAGATGGTTCTCCACTTATGGATTCTAAAGGACAAATAACTAGTCATTTGATCGGTGTTTTTTCAAGAGCCACAAATCTTATGCAGAGCAATATTAAATTGTGCTATGTCTTTGATGGAAAAGTTCCTGATTTAAAAAAGAAAGAGTTGGAAAAAAGAAAAGAATCAAAATTATCCGCTCAAAAGATGTATGAAGAAGCTAAAGCGTCAGGAAATGAAGAGTTAATGCGAAAGTATGGCGGTAGATTTTCTAGACTTGATGAGGCGATGGTTGATGAAGCTAAAAAGTTAATCACTTATTTGGGAATGCCGGCAGTACAAGCTCCTTCAGAAGGCGAGGCTCAGGCAAGTTTTATGACCAAACAAGGTCATGCATACGCTGTCTCAAGCCAAGATTTTGATTCTGTTTTATTTGGAGCAAAAAGAGTTGTTAGAAACTTGAGTATCTCTCAGAAAAAAAAAGTTGCTGGAAAATTAGTTTATGAGACTGTGAAGCCAGAGCAAATAATAACAGAAGAAGTTCTTAAAGAACTTGGAATAAATCAAGATAAGCTAATCGCCTTAGGAATACTTGTAGGAACAGATTATAATAATGGTGGAATAAAAGGATTAGGACCAAAGAAAGCATTATCTTTAGTTAAAAAATGTGATGATCTTGACAAGATATTTTTAGAAGCAAAATGGACTGAAAATTCAGAAGTTGAATGGCAGGAAATATTTAATTTGTTCAAGAATATGCCGTATAATGATTCTTACAGCTTGAAATGGAATGAGATTGATGAGGATAAAATAATGAAACTTCTTGTTGATGATCATGATTTTTCTCAAGAGCGAGTTCAAAGCACTCTCGCAAAATTAATCAAGAGAGATAAAAAACAGCAGGGATTAAAGAAATGGTTTTGATCAGTTATTTTGTGAATA
>CAZDUE010000055.1:0-8828 GCA_964508575.1 uncultured Methanosarcinales archaeon | reverse complement strand
CCTGTTTTATAAGAGATTAAAGATTTGTCTGCTGTAAATAATTTATTAGGTCTAATAAAACTAGAATTTGGGAGCTTTCCTTTTTTGAAATCCTTAGGATCTAATGATATTGAACATTCATCTTTATGAGCAATACTGGTTATTTGCGCGATTATATAGTCATTACCAAAAATATTAGAAACAATGACTGCAGGTCTTTTCTTAGAAGAGCTTAAGTCAGAGAAAGGAAAAGGTATGACCACAACATCTCCTTTTACAAATCCTTCCATGCTTCTTCATCCTCTTTGCTAAGCCAGTCTTTTGCTAATGATTTTTCGCTTGCAACCGCAGTATACATTTTTTCATTCATTTGTTTTAACGGTCTTAATTCTATTCTGTTCTCGAAAGCAAGTATTGCAATTTTTGTGCCTTCTTTAAAACCTTCAATATCTCTAATATCTTTAGGAATTGCAATTTGTCCTTTACTCGTTATTTTTGATGTTCGCATTTCAATCAGAGGCATTATTATCACCTTAACATTTTTTCATGTTGTTCTTAATTGTAAGAAATGTAAGAAATAATATAAAAATGTTTCGGTGTTTTAAGGGGAATATTTTTATAAGTGGCTATTTCATTTTAATGTTGATGGTATTGCATGAGATTTTAAAATGAAAAAACAAGAAAGAACAAACAAACTTTCAGAATTTTTGAGCGAAGAAGAAGTAAAGCAACTTGGAACCAGTTTCGATACTGTTGGAGATATAATGATTCTTGAATTTAGAAATCCTAATCTTGAGAAAAAGAAAAAGCAGATTGGAGAGTTCATGCTGAATAATTATAAGAACATTAATGTTGTGGCTTCAAGAGTTGGAATGCATGAAGGAGTTTATAGAACTCAGAAGCTTGAGATATTGGCTGGAGAAAACAGAAAAGAGACAATTCATAATGAAAGTAAATCAAGAATAATGCTTGACGTTGAAAATGTTTATTTTTCTCCAAGACTTAGTTCAGAAAGGTTAAGGATTGCTCAGCAAGTTAAAGATACTGAAAAAGTTTTAGTGATGTTCTCCGGCTGTAGTCCTTATATTTGTGTCATTGCAAAAAATTCAAAGCCCAAAGAAATTTATGGTGTTGAAATTAATCCTATGGGTCATAAGTATGCGCTAAAGAACATTAAGCTGAACAAGATTCAGAATACACATTTATATCAAGGAGATGTATGCGAAGTTGTTCCGAAATTAAAAAAAGAATTAAAAATAAATTTTGATAGAATAATAATGCCTCTTCCAAAACAAGCAGAAGACTTTTTAGATGTTGCTTTGAGTGTTTCAAAAAAAGGAACAGTTATTCATTTATATCAATTCTTAAAGAAAGAAGAAATTCCAGACCTTGCAATTGAAAGAATCAAACAAGCTTGTAAAACTGCAAAGAAAAAATATAAAATAATTACTTACAGAAAGTGCGGACAGTTCTCTCCTTCTGTTTTTAGAGTTGTTGTTGATTTTCAGGTGTTGTAGATAAAAATAATAAAAAGCATCCTCATAAGTTAAGTCCTCACAATCTTTATCAAAGCTTGACCAAAAATAAAAATTTTGCTTCTTGCAAAAATTCAAACTAACTAATTTTAAAAATATAAAGCCCCTCATAAGTTACTTCCGCTAATCATCCTTGCGTCATTTGGTGTTCACCTAATCATCGGTGCATTATCTAGAATGATTCTATTGATTAAAAAGCTTTGGGTTATTCTCAGAGCTCATCCAAACATTTTAAGGTAGTCTTCGTCGTATTCTTCTTCGTTCATTACTTTATCTATTGCTTTTAAGAAATCTTCTGTTGTTACAGATGTTCTGTTATCTCGTATTGCAAAGTACCCTGATTCCATACACATTGCTTTTATTTCAGCTCCTGAGAAGTCATCTGCTTTTTTGATTATTTCATATATATCAACTTTGTCCAAGCTCATATTTTTAGTGTGAATTTTAAATATCTCCTTCAGTCCTTCTTTATCTGGCAGTGGAACTTCTATCAGTCTGTCAAGCCGTCCTGGTCTTGTTATTGCAGGATCTAGAATATCTTTTCTATTTGTGCATCCAATTATCTTGACATTTCCTAATGGTTTGAATCCGTCTATTTCTGCAAGTAATTGCATGAATGTTCTCTGAACCTCTCGTTCGCCAGACGTTCCTATTTCTATTCTTGTTGCAGCTATTGCATCTAGTTCATCAATAAAAACAATTGACGGAGCTTTTTCTCTCGCTAGTTCGAATATTTCCTTGATCATTTTTGCTCCTTCTCCAATGAATTTCTGCACTAATTCTGAGCCGACAAGTTCAATGAAAGTAGAGTTAGTGGATGAGGCAACTGCTTTAGCAAGTAATGTTTTTCCAGTTCCTGGCATTCCATATAGAAGAACTCCTTTCGGTGGTGATATTCCCACTTTCTTGAAAAGCTCTGGTTTTTTTAGAGGAAGTTCAATCATCTCTCGAAGTTCATTAGCTTGCTCTTCTAATCCTCCAATGTCTGACCATTTTATTGTTGGCTTCTCCATTATTATAAATTTTTCAACGTTGAATCTGCTTGTTGCTCCTAGTTTTCTGACAACAGTAAGATTTTTCTGTTCCAGTAATACAGAATCTCCTGCTTTTAATTTTTCAACATTACTTCCAACTTCAACAAAGAATTCATTTCCGTTAGGAAGCTTTACTGTGACATTAGAATCTATGACTTCTTTTATTTCACTTAATAAAAGAGGAGCTTTTTGGTATTTAGCAAGTTCATTTCTTAAAGTTATTACTGTTTCTTTTAGAATTCTATTTTCTTCTTCAATAACACTCATGTTTGCTGTATAATTGTAAGATACTTTTTCTATTTTTTTCTCTGTGTCATCCATTAAATTAGTAAGTTGTTGTTATATTTAAATCTTTCACTAGTCCATGTCCTGTAAAAATAGGAGTAGAAACTTCCCAGCCGTGTATTTGTTTTGTTTCTTTAGTTACTTGTTCAAGATTTTTTGCAATATTCAATAAGTTCGCATTAAGTCTAAGTCCTTTTAATGGAGTTATTTTTCCATTCTTGACTAAGAAACAGCCATCTCGTGGTATTGTTGAGAAATCTCCCTTTCGGTAATTTTGGAATCTCGTATACCACAGATTAGTTATCCATATTCCATCAAGCTCATTTAGTACTGATTCAAAAGTTCTTTTTCCATTTTTTACAATTAAATTAGTTGGTCTTGGCTCGATTATTCCTGCATTTCCTGTACTCTTTTTCTTGTATCTTATTCCTGTAGAAGTATTATGCAGATAGCTTTTTAAAACTCCTTTATCGATTATTGTTGTTTTCTCAGTAGGATGACCTTCGTCATCAAAAGGGCTTGTTGCTAATCCTTTTTCAATTTCTCCTGAATCATATAAAGTGAACTCATCAGATCCTATTTTTTCATTTTCCTTTCCTTCTAGACAAGAAAGTCCTGATTCTACGCTGAATATCGAAGATGCCATTCCATAATGATCCATCATGTTCGCAAATGCCAATGGAGAGAATAAAATATCATATTTTCCAGAATCTATCTTTTGTGGTTTTTTCGCGAGTAACGCGATCCTTGCAGCTTCTCTTGAGGATTCCAAATAGTCCAGATTCTTCAGGTCTGTAGAGCAGGAAACCATGTGTCCTGAGGATTCTTTATCATACTGTGCTCGTATCGAGTAATAAGCATTAGTTGTTTTGTATTCTGCATCCACATTGCTGCTTGTTAATATTCGAATTTTTCCAGTCCCAAAATCTAGGACTCCTGAGCATTTTTTTGCTCCATGATTTATTGCTTCGTCAATTCCAGAGCTCGCATAAGATATTATTTCTTCACCAGAATTTTCTATTTTTTCATCATAACAATCTAGTTTTTTGTATTTGAAAGGTCCTTTTGCTATTTCTATAAAATCTGGATTTTCAGGAATGTTCTTGCTTATTGCAGACAATTTTTTTATCGCACCATCTACTCCGGATTGATTAAGCTCGTGCAAGTCTGTTCCTATTATTCTTTTATTAAAAGAAGCCAATAAATGAATATCTTCGCTATGCCATATTGTTACATGGCTTATTTTGTTATTTACGAATTTTACTTGTCTTGAACTCGAGTTGATTTTTTTAACTACTGCATGTGATGCTATTTTGCTTAGTTTTTCCAGTGCGTATTTTTCAAGGTCCATTTTCATCCCTATTGATTATGATACTTATTTTTATATGATTCATCATCTTACATTAACATTTCTTATTCTTAAAGGAGCTCCTCCTAGCCATACAGGCATTCCCTGCATTGGCTCCCCTTTTCCGCAGGATCCAGGATGGAATTCCAATTCTTTTCCAATAGCATCTATTGAGCTGTAAAGATTCGGAGTAGTGATCTCTAGAACAGGCATTAATACTGGGCTGGTTATTTTTCCATTTTCAATCATATACGCTTCTGCTCCCACATATTTTTGATTTAATCTTTTATCGTCAATATTCCATTCCATGAAGCTTTTCATATAAACTCCTTGTTTTACTCCTTCAAATAATTCTTCGAATTTATGATCTCCTGGTTCTATGTAAGTGTTAGACATCCTTACTAATGGTTCACGGTCATAAGATGAAGCTCTTGCACAGCCGTTGCTTTTTATTCCTGAAAGTTTTGCAGTCTCGCGATTGTGCATGAACTCATTTATTTTTCCATTCTTCATCAAGTATTTTTTCTTTGCAGGAACTCCCTCATCATCGTACAAGAAGTATCCGAAACTTGAGTCAATTGCAGGATCATCAACAATATTGACAATTTCATTCCCTATTTTTGTTCCAATCATATCAATATCAATGAAACTCTCGCCTGCTTGTGCTGCTTCTCTTCCTAAGATTCTATCAGCTTCGTAAGGATGACCTCCTGACTCATGAGCCATTATCCCTGAGATTTCTGGACTGACTACAAAATCGATTTTTCCCCGAGGAGAGGAAACTCCTTTCTTTAAAGTGTTAGTCAATGCATCAAGCTCTTGTTTCATATGCTCTTCTACATTCCATTTTTTCGCCTGCTCAAAGCCGCCTGAGTTTCCAAGCTGCCATATTCTCTGTATTGTTTTTTCTCCAGATTGAGCAGTTATTATGTAGAATAAACTAACTAGAGGAATTTTTGATATTATTTTTGTTCCTTCTGAATTCATAAATACTTTTTCTTTTACAGAATCTGTATAGTGAATGTACCTTGTTATTTTAGAATTTTTTTTGTTTTTTTCAACACTGAATTCTATTCCTCTAAGAAGCGAAATTTTTTGTTCTGCTCCTACATCCTGCAGTTTTATTTTTTGTTTTATTTCATATTCTTTTGCGAGTGTTTTTTCTTCGCTGAACTCTGTTTTTATACTCAAGTTCTTGCTTGCTTTTAATGATCTGAAGCAGTTATTGATCACATTTTTCAGATGCTCTTTCTCTAATCTATTAGTAGACGTAAATCCCATTGCTTTATTCGCTATTATCCTTATTCCAACTCCTTTAGTAACTCCAAACTCGCTAGCTTGTAATATTCCATTGTTCATTACAAATGCATTATTATCACTATACTCGAGCCGAGCTTCTGAGTAACTAGCTCCTAGCTTCTTGCAGTATTCAACACAGAAATTCGCAATGTCTTGAATTTCATTTGTTTCTACCATAAACTGTTGCGACGAAGCTTTATTTATAAAAGTTTTTATTTCGCTCTCCAAAACCTATAAATACTACCAGATTATTGCTTTTTCTCATGGATTCAAGAATTGAAAAAACAGCTAAGCTCCTAATAGAGCATTCTACTAAAGTTAAGAAGGGCGACAAGGTTATTATTTATGGAAATTACGAGTCTCGAGAATTGACTTTGGAATTATATAAACAAGCTCTCTTGAAAGGTGCTTATCCAAAAATTCATTGTTCTTTGCCAGGAGAAGCTTATACTTATTATAAGTATTCAAATGATGATCAGATAAATAGATTTCCAGAAGTTGATTGGTTTGAGATTCAGCAAGCTGATGTCACTCTATTTGTCGGCAGTCCAGTTAATACTAGGGATTTATCAAGTATTCCTGCTGAAAAAATAGCAACTAGGAGAAAAATAACTAAGAAAATTACAGATCATAGAGTTAATAATACAAGGTGGTGCTTGTTTGATTTTCCATGTAATAGTTTAGCGCAAGAAGCTGATATGTCTCTTCCAGAGTTAGAAGATTTTGTTTACGGAGCTACGTTGATTGATTGGGAAAAACAATCTAAGATGCAGGATAAATTAAAAAAGATTTTGGATAACGGCAAAGAAGTTCAGATAATTGGAGAAGATACTGACTTGTACTTGAACATAGAGGGAAGGCAGGCAATAAAAGCGATTGGGAGTCATAATATGCCAGATGGTGAAGTATTCATGGGTCCTGTTGAGACAAGAACAGAGGGATATATTTCTTACTCTTTCCCTACAATTTATGGTGGCAGAGAAGTTGATGGTATTAAGTTGGAATTTAAAAAAGGAAAAGTTACAAAAGCAACTGCAACTAAGAACGAGGAGTTCTTGAAAAAAATGATTGCAATGGATTCAGGAAGTTGCATGCTTGGCGAGTTAGGAATAGGAACTAACTACAATCTTGATAGAAATACTAAAGTTATTTTATTTGATGAAAAAATGGGTGGAACAATTCATTTAGCTTTGGGCTCTGCTTACAAAGAAGGTGGAGGAACAAACGTTTCGAGTTTACATTGGGATATGATTAAAGATCTTAGGAAGGGTGGAGAAGTAAAAGTTGATGGAAAAACAATCCAGAAGAACGGCAAGTTTACGTTCTTGTGATTAGATTTTTTTGATTTATCTTTATTTCTGCTGGTCACTGGACATTTATGCGTGAACTATGAGTACATTCGGAGAAAAACAGAGAAAGTTCGGAATCTATTCCGAAATATTTAAATAGTATATCTGAGTTATACTAATTTATGGCAAGTCCTAGCAAAGAAGAAAATGTACTGAAACTTATTTTGGAAAATAGTCCATTAAAAGAATGGCATTTTGAAGAAATAGTAAAAGAAGCAAAAATTACAAAATTAGTCGCAAACAAATGGCTGAAAAAATATGTTTCTCAAGGATTACTTAAACATATAAAAGAAAAAGGAAAGTTTCCACACTACACTGTAGGAAGAAATAATAATTTCTATTACTCTCTAAAAAGAGTTCATGCATTAAATCAGCTTCATAAAGTTGGTCTTATTTCTAAACTTTTATCTCTTAAAAATGCTAAGACAATAATCCTTTTTGGAAGTATTGTGAAAGGGGACTGGTATAAAGATTCCGATATAGATATTTTTGTTTTTGGAAGCATTTCAGATTTTGATAAACATGTTTATGAACTTAAACTAAAAAAGAAGATAGAATTACATATCTTCCAAAATAAAAAAGAAATAGAAGATGTCAAAACAGGGCTTATAAAAAACATAATAAATGGATATGTTCTTAAAGGTCAGATACAAGATATTGTTGAGGTTGCATAAATAACTAAAACATGCTAAAAAAATACAAGCTCGCAATAACAGTATTCTTCATAGCAATTGCTTTAGTTGCAGTAAAAGTTGCATTAATATATTACAAGTTCAATGAGTTAAACATTGGCTCTTTGACAACTGCTTTTATCACAGGAACAATATTTCTAATTGGTTTCTTGCTTGCAGGAACTTTGTCTGATTTTAAAGAGTCTGAAAAGCTTCCTTCAGATTTGAGTGTTTCTCTAAAGTCATTGCATGATGATTTTAAACTAGCTTCAGCAGGAAAAAAAGAGCTGTACGAAAATCCCATGAGATTGATAAAAGAATTAAATTTAGATGTTTATAGTAAATTAAGAAAAGGAGAAAATCTAGATAAAGAAGTTTTAGGAAAAATTAATAAAATAAATGATCAAATAACTATTTATGCAAATTCAGGAATTGCAGCTAATTATATTATAAAGTTAAGAAATGAGTTAGTTGCAGTTGAAAAAATAGTCAAAAGGATTAAGACAATAAAAGAAACAAGTTTTATTCCTGCTGCTTATGCTATTGTTGAAATTTTAGTCGGAATTACAATAATCATGCTTGTAGCATCAAAGATAGGAAATATTTATGAATCAAGCATAGTGCTATTTTCAATTCCTTTATTGATGATCTACATGGTTATGTTGATAAAAGACATGGATGATCCTTTTGAGCCAGGAGGCATTGCAGATGTTGATCTCTCGCCTTTAGCAAGTCTTGAAAAGTATTTTAGCAGTAAGTGAATAGTAAGTGAATGTTTATCAGATTTTTCCGAAAACTTTCCGGATTTTCCGACGGTAGATATATTAAGGAGTTCTTACATTAGTAGTTGAATGAAAATCGTAATAGATACTAACATAATCATAGCAGCAATGATAAAAGATAGTATGACTAGAAAGATAATATTGTCTCAAAAATTTATTTTTATAACTCCTGACTACACTCTGGAAGAAATACAAAAATATAAAGAACATATTTTAGAAAAAGCAGGAATGTCAGATCAGGATTTTGAAATAATTTTATCCATAATCTTTGAAAGAGTAAAAATAGTAAATAAAGAAGAATATCAGAACCAGATAGAGGTTTCTAAAAGCATATTAACAGATATTAAAGATGCGCCTTTTATTGCGTTAGCAATATCTTCTAAAGTTGACGCTATCCGGACAGAAGATAAGCATTTCCTCAATCAAAAAAAAGTTAACGTATTTAAAACGGAAGATATGATAAAACTTTCAGGAAATAACGAAACATTTAAATAAGTATTATTACTTATATTACTTAGGTGATATCATGACTAATATGACTTTAGC
>CAZDUE010000054.1:7877-10156 GCA_964508575.1 uncultured Methanosarcinales archaeon | reverse complement strand
TAAGTGACATTATTTCGAGATCAAACAGTGACTCAAGAGTGACTCCTGAAATAATTGCTGAAAATGCTCGAAAGTATCAAGAAACTAGTAAACAAGTTACTGGAATTCTTGCAACTAATGCTGATCTTAAGAAACAGTATAATTATCAAGGTTTATTTGATGCAAGAGCTCAAGTTGCTAAGATTACTGAAAATGTTCTGTTACAAAAGCAACAGAATGAGCTTGTTATCTCTTATGGCAATTTAAGAGTTTCAGCTAGTGAGTTAAGTGATAAAAGAAAAAGACTTGTGGATCTTAAGGAACTGCGCAATGAAGTGAGTAATAATCCTGGATCTGAAATTAATTTGGCCAGATTGGATCAGGAGATAAAAACTCTTAGTGCAGAAGTAAGTAGTTTAGATGGAAAATTGATTGGCTTAAGACCTGTTCTAGAGCCGAAATTGGATAAGATTATAGAAATTCAAAAACAATTAAATCCTGGAACTGAGGTTGATGCAGCACAAATTAGACAACAGCTTGATAGAACTAGAACTAGAATTAGTGGTCTTCAGAATTCTATTCCAAATTTTAATCCTGCAGATTCTATGGATGTTAAATCTCGTCAAGAAGAGATTAATAGATTGCTTCAAGGTCAGAGTACTGGTGAGGGCGATAAATTATTCATTGATCATGATAAAATTGCTAAGTTGAGAGGAGAAATTGATAGTTTCATGTCAGGAGTGGTTGTAACTTCAGAGCAAAGAGCGGCAAATAATAATGTTAACGGGCTTAAAGAAGCAAGACAGCAAGAGCAGCAGCTTCAGGCACAGCTTAATAAAAAAAATGAGTTTGATAATTCAGTTCTTCTTATTCAGAGATTAGACACTAGAACTTTTACAGTTGCTCCATCATCAACTGCTTTAGGAGAAGAAAATGAAATAAGCATAAGATTAAATAAAGGATTAGAACAAGTAATTAATGGAGTAAAATCTGGAAATCCAAGAATTGTTGTTCCAAGCATTGTTCAAGTTGGTGCTCTTAATACTCAAGCTCTCATCAATCTGCAGTCAGGATTGTCAAATCCTTCAGTTGGTGCTGGAAAATTAGCAGATTCATTGGAATTTTCAAGTCGTGCTTTAGATATTGCCAGTAAATCTGGTTTGTCTCAAGATGCAGTTAAGATATTGTCCGCTTCTAACTCAAGAGTTATTTCAGAAGCAGGAAGAGGTATTAATATTGCTTTAGATGATGCTTTCAGAGCAAGAATTGAAGGAAGACCAACAACTGTTGATTTTGATTCTGCTGCAAGATCTCTTTCGTATTTAAGTTCTGCTGACGCTGATCGTGCTTCTTTAAAGCTTGGAGCAGTGGGAGAGCTTGCTTATCATGATGCTCAGTATTTAGCAAGACAGACTCATAACTTGGCAGAATTCACTAGGGCTTCAGGAATTAGTATTGATCAAACTTTTGGATTCAATAAGATTTCAGAAGTTTATGGCGCTAATCTGCGAAATCTTGAGACAATTCCTGAAGGAACTCGTGCTATGACTGCATTATTAAGATCTGGACACGCGAGTCAAGAAGATTTAAGAATTGCATCTAATCTTAATCAAGAATTATCTTTTGTTCAGGGAAAAATTCCCATATCCAATGCTGAAACTGATGCTGTTGCTGATAAGGGATTTAAAAGATCAGCAGAAGGTTTGAGTTTATTTATTTCAAGCAATCAAGAAGATCTGACAAGATCAATAAAATCTGCTGAGTTTATTGCTTCTTCAGGATTGAATGATCCTCGAGTTTTTGATGTTGCAAAATTTGAGAAAGCAGCTGATTCAGAAAAAATAAAGATTGCTCAGAAAGTTTTAGAAAGTAAAGCTAGTGATGTTGTTAAGATGGATGTTCTTTCCAGAATTAAAGATCAAGCTTTTGTTGATGAAGATTTCGGTTCTTTAGTCAGAAAGAACTCTAAATTATCAGGAGCTTTAGAAACAGGAGGACAATTGGATGTTTTGAGTTCAAGAGTTATTACGCAGTTAAGTGATAAAGTTGGAAGCTTGACAGACATTAGAGCAAACACTGTTGAGATTGCAGGCAGGACTATTGTTATTCCTTTTGAAAAAAGGCAAGACCTTTTAGATAGTTCTGCAAGAAGAATTTTTGAGAGAGAAATAAAAACTCAGATTGCTGTCCAAAAGGTTGAAGCTCAAATAAAGTCAAATGATGAAATAATCAATAAAGGAGTTCTTGCAAATCTTAAAGAAGCAACAAGTGAAGTTTGGAATGCTCAAAAAGCGATTTTT
>CAZDUE010000054.1:0-7867 GCA_964508575.1 uncultured Methanosarcinales archaeon | reverse complement strand
GGAGTATTAAGATATTTTGCTGCAGGAGTTGCTGTAGCTAAATATTGGGTTAAAGATGTTCTTGGCGGAGTTATTGTCAAAGGTCTTGGTGATAGACCTATTGGCGATCTTTTAAGAGGAACAGAGGTTGGAGATTATTATCTTGGAAAGACTGTTGAAGCAAGTGCTGCTGATATTCATAATAAAGAGCTTACTAAAGTAAATGAAATGGACTTAGCTTTCAGAAGATTATCTGTTTTATCTAGGGCTGAACAAAGAGATGTTGCTTTTGCTTTAGCAACAGGTGGTTCTGTATCTCGTGAGTTTAAAGATATTGAAAGAATTAATTTTGAAAATGGGAACAGAATAGCAGGATCAATCTTAAGGGTCAGTGCTTCTAATTCTCAAGAGTTATTTCAGAATAAAGTTGCAGAAAATATTGCTCAAGAAAGAATCAGATTAAAAGAAGTTATGGATAATAGGAATCGTGCTCTTGGTGTTAATCCTGAGACTGGTCTTCCTGAGTCAGATAGTGGTTGGTTATTAAATGGAGTTAAAGGTCTTTTCTCGCCTTTTACAAATGTGCGTTTATTAGCAACTAATGCTTTCACAAGTGATGAGCTTCCGGCTTTAAATGAGATTAATAATCAGATGGCTGGAAATCAGGAAATATTGAGATTAAACAGAGAACAAGGACTCACGTATTCTGATATAAGAGATAGACTTAATTCTGGAACAATTAGTGGTGATTTAAGGATTTCATTATCAGCTGCAGTTAACAGTCAAGAAGGGCTTTCATCAATAGTGCAAGAAAGAAGTTCATTTGATAATAATAAAGAAAAATATGCTTTGCAATTAGCAAGAGCTAAAGATTTCGAAACTCTTGGAAATCATAACGGAGCAATTCAAGCATACGAAGAAGCTGCTAAATTATCTCAGGGAAGTCAAAGAACTGAAGCGCTTAAACTTGCAGCATCTTCATTAAGTTTAAAATCTTGGAGTGAAGTTGCCAGTATTGCTGAAGAAGTTGGAAATATTGCGATTACCCCTTTCACAATGGGTGGAGCAATGCGATTATTAGGAGCACTGCCTGGAGGAATAGGTGGAGCATTCCAAGGAATTGTTAAAATGGGTGAATCTTTCAGTGATGCTTTATCGTCTCCTTTCAAAACTCTTAATGCTGAATTAGGTGCATTAAAAGCTTCAAGAGTTGCTGCTGCAGAAAGAACACTTGCTGAGGTTTCTGCAAGAGCTCCTTCAAGCTTAACTTCTGAGATTAATGCTGTGAGAGCAGGAGCCAGGACTGGTTCTGAAAAAATACTTGCTGCTGAGAAAGTGACAGAAATGGTGGAGCAGGCAGAGATGAGTGGATTATATTCAAAGTCAATCAGTCAGTTTACAAGAGCCGATGTTCGTAAAGTATTATTAAATACTGTGGGTGAGTCATTAACTTATTATGATCCTAGAATTTGGAAAATGAAAGCTTTAAGTGAAAAAGTTGATGAGTCTTTTGATGAGCTTGGTGCTAACGCAAATCTTGATATGAGTTTAGAAAACGCTAAGCTTCTGAGCAGTTTTGTTGGCGGTATTGGGGGAAGGCGAGTAAATTCTCAACGTTCAATAAATGCTGTTCAAAATCAGAATCATCAAGAAACTTTAAGAGAGATAAATAGTTATGTCAATTCCAGATCATCATCTTCAACAACTCATGATGTTTCTTTGAATGGTAATAATTTCAGAATAAGTGAAGTTAGACTAGATACTGGTGAGCTAGTTTTAACTCCTATATCTCCAGGAGCTTCCCAAAGTCAAGTAGTCATTAGTCAAGCTCAGTTTATAGCAAATCCTCCTCTATTAAATGTTGCTGTTCCACAGCTTAGACAAATATCTGCTAATCAAGATATAAGAACTCAAAATCTTGAGCCGAGATCTCAAACTTTGCAGAATCAGAACTTTTTTGCTCATAATTCTCAAGGAGCTTTGAGTATTATTCAAAACATAATACAAGGTCAAAATACAGAACCTCAAGAATCATTTGATCCAGAGACTGCGGACATGAATTTAGGATCTAGAAGAGCAGATTTAGGACAAAATCTTTTTGACTTAAGACAGCAATTAACTCGTGTTGAAGGTCCTGTTGCTGATTCAAGTACAGGAAGATCAGGATCAGACAGTTCAATACATCAAGATGCAGTTGCTTTATCTTCAGCTCTTCAAGATGTTGCTGCAGTTTTGTTGCGAGAATCATCACAAGGAACCAGACAATCTCCACGGGCACAGCCTTCTGCAGAGTTAACTCGTGCTGCACAAAATCTTCAAATACCATTAAATAATCCTCAAGGTCAAGTAAAAAGCAGGGCAGAGCTTATTGCAGAAATTGGATCGCGCTTAGGAATAACAAATGTGGAAAATCAGGTTAATAAAAAGAATGGCGAGAATGCATTGGCTATTCAGATAGCTGACAGGATTAATGGAATTAATTCAATGTTAATTCAGATAGCTCAAAACGAAAGAACAATAGTTCAAACTTCAAGATCTCAGGAGCTTTCTGAATTAGATCAGCAGATACAAAAGAAAAGATCAGATATTGGATCTTTAATGCAAGGAGGTTCAGGATCTTCAGTATCTCCAGGAGCTTTGGATGTTTCAAGTATTTCAGAAAAAATGGCGGAGCTCAGCCAGCTTGTCAATCAAAGAGATAATGCACAGCAAGAAATGAATGATGCTCTCGCAATATTGGCCAGTTCAGAAGCAGAAGTTCATTCTGCAAGAGTTGGATTCCAGACACAATTGATTAATGTATTGTCTGTTGATTCCATAAATAATAAAGATTTGATAATATCCACAAGATTGGACTTATTAAGATCTCAACAGGATCAAATTGAAGTTGAAAAATTAGCTCTCCAAGCAGAGATTGGAAGAATAAACAGAGAAGCAGCCAATGTAAAAGAAGTTTCTGAATTTGGAGATTCAGATCCTGAAGTTAAAACCTCCTCTGAAAAAGTTAGTGATATAAATACTGTGTTAAGAGCATTAGAAGTTAAAAATGCTGAAGCAAATATTCAAAGGTTAGAAATATTAAATTCTTTAAGTCCTGACAAAGAGACAGCTGAAAAACTAAAAGAAGCTAAATCTGAATTGGAAAATTTGAAGCTTAAAAGAGATGCTAGTCCAGTTATTGAAGATTTGCGCCAAAAATTAACTGCTCCTGTAGATCAAGAGGGAAAAGAATTGAAAAACCTTTTGGATGATCTTTCAAAATTGGAATCTGAAAAATCAAAATTGTTATCTCTGAGAAATACTGCGCAAAATAACGGAGATCAAGATTCAGCTGAAAATGTTGAAAAGCAAATAAAAGAAAATGAGAAAAAACAGCAAAAACAAAGAGGAAAAATATTAGTGGAAGATTTTTTCAGGACATTCAAGAATCTTGAGCAAAAATTACCCGAAAATTCCAGATTGGAAATTTTAAATGCATTACATGAAGCAGACGATATTCTTCTTAAGACAGAAGATGATTCTGCAAAGAAAGATTTTGATTTGACCAGATTCAATATGCTTATAGATAAAGCCAAGTCCGAACTTTCAAGCATGAATCTTAATTCAAGATCATCTGAAGATTTTAATGAAGTAAATGGAGCTTCTGTATCGGCAAGAAATCAACAGCAGATTAAGTCAATGCAGCCAAAACCCTCTGGAAGCTCTGAACATGTTTTGAAATCTGCAATAATAAATCCTATTACAGGAGAGATAATTGCTTTTGGAGATTCAGGAGCTAATGATAATAATCATGTCATTTTTGAATTTGATAATTCTGGAAAAATAATTGATTCGGTTTTTGCTGACCAAGTTTCAGACGTTGCAAAGATAAGAATAAATTCTGCAATTGGAGAGCATAATAAAAATTTAGAAGCTGCTGCTGAATCTGAAAAGCCAGTTGAGGAAAACGAAGCAAGCATTACAGAAATCCTACCTATTAATTCAGGCATTAATGAGAATTTCCTGTCTGATCTTTATTTTGCATTATTAAGATATGAGCCAAAAAGACAAGGTTCTGATAGTTCTGCAGATTCAGAATATCAATTAAGATTAAGAAACTTACTTTCTCAGATAGCAGCTCAAATAAGTAGTCTTGCTCCTGGGGATTCTAGGATTGAAAGTTTGAATAAATTAACTGAAGGTATAACAAATTTAATTGCTGTGGGTAATGTTGGCAATGATAATCCTGAACTTGCTAAAAATCTTGCTTTAGAAGGAATAAAAAAGATAGATGAAGTTCTGAAAGATAGGGGATACTTGATGTTAGCTACAGAACAGCCAAACTTTGATGGTTATCCTATTAGCTTTTTCATAGCTAAAAGTAAAGGAGTAAGTGCTGATAGGGATAGGGTTGGTGTTTCTGGTGTTTCAAGCATAATAGAAATATTATATAGAAATACAGAAAGTCTGCCAAAAACATTAGTTGATGAAAACGGTAAGGTTTATACTATTGAAAAACCTTCAGTAAGAGAAGAAATTGGACAGCCAAAAGTTACTCCAAAAGTTACTCCAATTGAAAGATTCCATTCTTTTGCTAGATCTGCTGCCCTTCCTATAGCCGCAAGCATTGTACTTGGTTTTGTTGCTGCTGATTTATTCACAACAGGTGGCTTAGTGACTTTAGGAATTGGTAAATTATTAGGAGCTGCTGCTTTTAGTCCTTTCTCTGGAGTACAGCTTGCTGCAGTAGCGCCTGTGTTTTTAGTTAAGCAGTCTTCTTTGACAGCTGTTGAGAATAAAGAGAATAAAGATAATGTTGTTGAACTGCCAGGATTTTCTGCGTTGTCTAATACTGCTAGAAAAGCTGTTGAGTCAGGAGCTGTTAATGCTGATGAATTTAGACTAGCAATACTGGATACAGGAATAAGAACTAATGATCAAGAAGTTGATTTCACAGAACTAGAAGATTTAGCTAAGTCAGAAGGTGCTAGTATATCTAAAGCCACTGCATTAGTTATTGATAAGGATGGAGTTGATTTAGATTTAAGATTCTATATTAATACAAATGGAGGAGAATCTTCAAAAGCAGTGATGATTGCTCTGTTGAATAATCTGGGTGTTGGTTTCCAAATGAAAACTTTCTATTATGGGGATCCGAATTATCCAGGATCTGATAATGTTGTTCTCTATGTTAATAGTAAAGATGCTAAAACTGCTGCTAAAGTTCTTGATGAAATTGCTAAAAATAATCCTGAGCTTTTGCGCGAGAATCCTGGTGTTACATCTAGAAAGATTGCTAAAGGTATTGGTTATGCTCAAGAACCAGATGCTGGAAGGATTATTATCAGCACAGGATTATTTGCAGGAGAAGTTATTGAGCCAATTCCTGGAAGTAATGTTTACTCTTTTAACTTCTTGCATGGCAGAGTTCTTGAACTAGTTAAGAAGCGTGGCGAACAAGTTGGTTTTATAAGAAATGGAAAAATAGTTAATAATGATAGGTTTAATGAGTTTTACAGAGCTGCTTTAGAATCTGCTGGAATAAATCCTGATACTCCTTATTTGATAAAAGGAAGGGAGGATACTTTAGAAATAGATTCAGAAATATCTTCTGAGAATGTTAATTCTGCGAATATTGTTTTTGTCAAGAAAAATATTGCAGATATTTTAGAAATAGCTGATGTTTTAGGAAAAACTAATGTTATTGCTTATGCTGATTTATCTGGAAGAGTATTTTCTTTAAGAGTTAATGATATTTCAGAAAGCAATTATCAATTAATTCTTCCAGAGGGCTTAACATATTCTTATGATGAATTTAAACAGAATACAATAAGGGTTGAAGTTCCTCTTAGCAATAATCCTGAAGAATTGAGCAGTGCAATAAATTCTGCTGTTTCAAATAATATTCCATCTCAGAGTTTAAAAGAATCTGATGTTGATTCTGATGCTGTTGAGCAGTCAGTTATTGATTCTCAAGAGTATAAAAACTTGGATGGTATTGTTGATGAAATCAAGGATATTTATATCAGAGAATCTGCAAGACAAGTATTAGCTGAAGGTCTTAAAGGCATTATTAAAGATAAGTTAAAAGAAAATAGCGAGATAAGATATCATACATTAGTTCATTGGAGGAATGTTGTTTCTCAAACTAGAGAATCAGCTAGAGCCACTTATCAAAAATTAGCAGATAATAAAGTTATATCGCAGAATGATGTTGATAAATTTACAGATCTTGCTGTTTTAGCAGCTATTGCTCATGATCTTGGATATGCTTTAGAAAGGGATCAAGGAGCTACTATTGCTGTTGGTCATGAAGCTAAAGGACAAACATTCTTGGCAAGTTTATTTAAAGATAATCTTCTTACTAAAGAACAGCTTGATGCTGTTCAGTTCATGATTGAAGCTACAGTCTTTAGACCAGTAAAATCAAGAGTTGTACCTCAAGACTTTGTTGAGTTGAGTAATTCTGCTAATAAATATTTAACAGGGGATTTCAATGATAAAGAACAAGCTAGAAAAGAAATTCAAGATTTAATTGTTAAAATGAATAATAGAGCTGAAATCCTTGGAGCTCCTAGAATGTTTGACAGTTTAGAAAAGTTTGATGATGATACTATAAAGTTGCTTTTAGCAGCTTCCATAGGGGCTAGAGCTTTAGGAATTTCAGATGTTGGTTATGGTGATGTTTCTGACTTGCAGATAACTACTGGTCTTTATACTGAGTTTATTAATGATATTAGAATTACTGCAAGTAATTTAAAATCTTTAGGAGTTGATATTGATCCTTCACTTTCAGATGCTGATTTAGTTGCAAGAATGAAAGTTTTAAGAGATGTAAGCTTTGCATTAACAGAAGGAGAATTACAATTTAAAGAAAATGCTCCTTTAGCAAGTAATAAAAATGCTGAGAAAATAAGAACATTATTTGATAATGCTAATGGCTGGGTTAATTCTTGGGCTCCGACTCCAGCTCTTGGTCTTGCAGGAACTCATTTCTTCCATGAGTTTGCAGCAAAGCCTAGAATCAATACATTCAATGGAGAACAATCAGCTGTTCCTATTGTTGTTCCTGAAGTATTCTTAGATGCTCAAAAAGATAATAGGAGAGTTTCTGAAATAATGAAGAATGTTTTGATTGATAAAAAATCGGTTTCAGATGAGGATATTGCTTTAGTATCATCTTCTCTTGCAAAATCAGGCATTGATTCTGAAACTTTAAGAGTTGTTGAAAATAATTTAATCAATGGAAATGATGCTGCTATTGCAAGTGATAAAGCTTCTGCAATTGCTCGAGAAATAGTTGGTGAGTTAGAAAAGGATTTTAAGAGTAAAGTTCACTCAGTTATTATAAAACATTCAAGTTCTGATATTTCTGGATTAGAATTAGCTAGTGCTTTAATTAATGAATTATCTGGATTGAAAACAGCTGATGGCAAGGAGTTAAATTCTGAAAATATCAATTTAATTGCTAAGTCAATCATTCCTGCAATTTACGAAGCAAGAATCAGAACTGCCAGTCAAAAAGATGATATTGATGGGCTTGCAAAGATAAGAACTGAGATTAATGAATTAAAAGATCAAGGTTATCTGAATTCTGAAAACTACAATTATCTTTTAAGAAGATCCACTGAATTATTTGGAGGAGCTGCTGAGCCTGTTCAAAACAAAAATAAGCTTGGAGAAGCTGATAAAATTAGACTGATTAACGAATTTAAGAGTAAAAAATTAACTGAAATGAAGTCCCTTTCTATTTCTGCCAATAAAAATGAGCTTGAAAAAATAGTGAATGCAAGAGATGGAGCAATTATGCTGGCTAGAATTCAGCAGGCTTTAGGCAGTAATATTCCTGATGATCATTTTACTCCTGAAACTCTTGCTGGATTAAATGCTGATGATTTAAAGAAAAGAT
>CAZDUE010000053.1:9551-10288 GCA_964508575.1 uncultured Methanosarcinales archaeon | reverse complement strand
GGTTGTTCAAGAGCTGGTTAACATTTCCAATCATGAAAAAAAAGAAATTTCTGATTTAAATTTGAACGAGAAAGAATTTCTTGTTCTACTGAACTTTATTAATGAAAAAAAAATAAGCGAAAAAACAGGCAAGGAATTACTGATAAAACTTGTTCAAGAAAGTTATGATGTTCTGGACTTTGTAAATGTGAATGAACTGTTAGTTATTGAAGACTCTTCTGAAATTGATAAATACTGTGCCGAAGTTATTCGCGAGAATCCTAAAGTTGTTCTTGACTATAATTCTGGAAAAGAAGAATCAATTAATTTTCTTTTAGGTCAAGTAATGCGTAAATCTCAAGGAAAAGCAGATGCCCGAGTTATTAAGGAGAAGCTGAGGGCAATGCTTCAGTAGGGAAATAAATTAAAGATCTTGATTCTTCATCCACTGCATATTGAACTAATGTTTTGTCAACATCAAAAGAACTGAATCTAAATGATGGAGATTCAAGTTTTTTCAAAGATCCAATTAGTCTTAGAGAAGCCAAATATCTTTGTTCGTGATGACACTTTTCATTAAGAGAATTCAAAACATTTCTAACAGCTGCTGCGTATGAGTTAAGCAGCTGATTTTTATAAAAAGATTCAACATTAGAAGCAGCTGATAGAACTTTATCATATAATGCAAAAATTGAATTAGCTTGATTTATAAGGTCATTGCATTTTTTCACGACGAAATTAGCTTCATCGTTCTCGTC
>CAZDUE010000053.1:8123-9541 GCA_964508575.1 uncultured Methanosarcinales archaeon | reverse complement strand
TTCTTTATGATTCTCATAATTGGAATTTTCAGATGCTCTTGCACTTGAAGCAGAAAGCAGTTTTTCAGAAGAATGAGTGAAAGCACCAATATAATCAGTTGATAACTTTTTATCTCCTGATGAAAAAATAAAGCTTCCTGAAACATCAAAAAGCATATTATCTGATAGCATCATATTAATTTTTTTTGCAACTTCATCAGGATGATCATAATCCATATTAACTTTGATAGAATCAAGATACGCAGATAAATGCTCTTTTCTCCATTCTGGATTAACCACCTTGATAGAATCATATTGTTCTTTAACTTTCTGAAATAATTCAATCTTTTTTTCAAAATCCTTCTCCTGCTTTGCTCTTTCAAATAATTTGTCAGGATGTATATCTGCAATTCTTGCTTTAAAGCCCTCTCTATCTCCAGGAGTTAATGTTCCTGAATGAGCTTGGAACAATTCCAATGCTCCTGCATAGTCTCGTCCCATTATTTTATGGGCTATTTTCGTATAATTTGTTGTTGAAATAACTACAGCTTCAGCTTTTCTATATTGATCAACTGTAAACTGCGAGATGGTATCAAAGTTGATAAATCCAGCATAGCCAATTCCTAGCAACATGCTTACAGCTGTTAACTTTCTTAGAGCTTTTCCAAGCCATGAATTTTGTGTTCTTGCTTGTGCACTTACATTAGCTTGAGTATTTGACTGCGCAGATGCTAGAAATACTTGAACTGCAGGACCATATCCAGGAGATTTAGGCATTTGCGAAACAACTGTTAGTGCATTTTTTTTACTCGATAAATAATTCTCAAGAGCTTCTTTCATTTTTATTGCAGATTTGAATCTTTTTTTAGGATCCTTTTCAATTGCCTGCTCAACAATTGCTTCAAGTTCAGAAGAGATGAAAGAATTTATACTAGTAATTTTTGGCAGTAAAGCAACAGGATTTTGATCTGGTTCTTTATTTGTAAGAAGATAATGCATTGTAACTCCAACAGCATAAATGTCAGATCTTGGCTCTGATCCATTTCCAAATTGCTCAGGAGCTGCGAACCCAGGAGTTCCAAGAGGTATATCTTTATCAGGAGATAAATGTAGTCTTACACTTCCTAAATCAACAAGGTAAGCTTTTCCTTGATTATCAACAAGTATATTTGCGGGCTTTACATCTCGGTGAATTACAGGATGAGGATTTTGGCTGTGCAAATAGTCAAGTATATCTAAAACTTGGATTGCGTATTCAACAACTGTTTTTTCATTAAGCGGTTTTCTTCTTTTTTTTATTTTGTCTTCAAGAGATTTACCAGAAACAAAGTCCATGATTAAAAATCCCACATCATTATGAAAAAAATAATCTGTAACTCTTGGAAGTCCTTGATGTTTTAAACTGTGAAGCACTTCTGCTTCTCTTGTGAATTGTTCTT
>CAZDUE010000053.1:0-8113 GCA_964508575.1 uncultured Methanosarcinales archaeon | reverse complement strand
TTCTTTATCTTCTTTTTCAACACATAGCTGTGCTTTTATTACTCCATCTATATTACTTGAAAATCTTACATCATCCATTAAAAAAACAGACCCCATTGCACCCTGACCTAATCTATTAAGAGGCTTGTATCTATCATGTAAAAGTCCATTTTCTAAAGGCCAAAGTATATTCCCATCTAAACAGCTTGGGCACGTAGATAAATTCTTATCTTGTACTTCTAGATTGCAATTTAAGCATTTGGACATTTTTATCTTTTGTAATAATATATTATTATTAAATATTATTAAATATTTAATATCTTTGAAGATAATCACAGAAAAACGCAAGCAATATATAAACTTTATGCTACAAAATAGTAGTAAAATAATGAAAAATTTTATAAATCTGATGACGCTCCAGGTATATTGTCCAGAAATTTAAGATTAGTGGAACCGATAGTAAGCTCTATAAAAAAAAGTGAAACTCGTGGCAAAAGACAAAAGAAGAAATCAGGAATTTTAAAAATCCATAACGTTTAATACATCTAATACAAGATCTTTCTGGAATCTTGATCCTGCGATTATACTTTGGAATTTTTTTTTGTTTTCTGAAGTTAAGTGCCTTAAGAAGAACTCATCCAGGGTCTTATCTCTGGGTTTTCTCTTGGACAATTTTCTAATGACCTCTGGAAAATTCGTTCTTAGATAAGATGAAATTTTAAACTTTTTCTTATCACTGATATTTAAAGATTCATAATCATTAAGAATTTGTTCAGAAATTTGGTTGATATATTTTGCAATTCCAGGAGCTTGGTATGCAATCTCTATATTTTCAATAAGCTGTAAGCTAATATCTTCATCTTGACAAATTTTCGACATATCAGAATTACTCAGCACATTTACTGATTTACTTTCAAGCATTTGAGATAATCTTAAACATAATTCTTTTTCTTTATTAATATAAGATAAAGCACACAAGTATTCCAGAAATTCTGAAAACTTCTTTCTTTCTCCATGGCATATGACATAATCAAAAAATAAATCTCCTGTTAAATTATTAAGAAATCCAGCATCATCAAGAGAGGAAACGCTTTTTATTTTTGGCATAAAAGAAGCGCATGGCTCTGTTTGCTGAGTTTCCATGGCATATTTTATAACATTATAAGCCCGGCTGAATTTTTTTCCTTCAACTGAAATTTTCAAACTCTCATCTGATCGCTTCATTGCAAATAAAAAAGAATAGATATCATGTCTTTTAACATCATGTCTTTTAACATTGTGTCTTATCATATATTCAGCTTGTTCAGCAGATTCGAACAAAGCAAGGAAACTCCAAATGTTCTTTGCAGATTCATATGCTTCTTTTAATGATTGTGAATCTAAATTTAAAGAAGAATCAAATGCCCTGTCGCACGAGTAAATCTCCTGAAGTTCCCAATGGTTAATTCTGTAATTTCTCCTGAAATCTCCCCTGAAATCACGCATAGTATCTGCTGCAATTTTTTCAGCAGATAAATTTTCAGCAAATAAAAATAAAGAACCTGCTAATTCTGCTGAGCTAAATTCTTTTCTAAAATAATACACATAATCAAAAGAGTTTATTGAATTTTTAAAAATATCAAGCATTCTTTGTCTGATCTCTGGATTGTTTTGCAAGTATTGAAAATTTTGAAATCCAAGCTTGATCCATTCATTTCCAGAATATGTTGATGGATAAACTTCTGAAATTAAACTTTCTATTGTTCCGCTGATTGTTGCACTGGCTGAAAAAACATCAGAATTTTTTATTGCAAGAATGCCGGATACTGGATTTCTACATATTTTTAAATTATTCAGACCATTGACAGGGTCATTACCAAAAACATTTAATTCTCTTGCCTTTTCCTGTAAAAAATAAAAGTCTTCCATTTTTTTCAATCCATATTCTCAGTCCATATTATTATTCAATATCCTCAATTAATATCATCAATCAATATCATCAATCAATATCATCAATCAATATCATCACTTCAGATAATCTCCAATAATTCCTTCGATATTTCTTCCTTTGCAATAAAAATCAGCGGTTTGCCTGTCTTTCAATACTGAAAGCGGGTGGAATATCTTTCTTACAGAGCCGCCTGTTGAGGAATATCTGAATCTTACAGTTGGCCACATGGTTATTGGTCTGCTGGATAACAAATTTTTCTTATTTTTTAATTCTGCAAGAATAAAATAAGTTTCAAATACTCTTTGATTTCCAGTATTATATGCTTTGACTTTATCTGCAATCACTAATGAAAATCCATAATCTTCTATTGCCTGCTTAAATGTAATGAACTCAGCAGGAGTTGTTAAAGATGCAGGAAGATTAAAAGCTGCAAATCCTTTTTCTTCTGACAAGACTCTGTTTATTTCCAGTAAAGTAGATTCAACTTCTCTCCTGCTGTTGTCTTTCTCATCTTGGCAGGAAAATTGCAATCCATAGCTCAAGTTAAAAAAATTTATTGAAGAATCAGCAAAGGGAAGGCATTGATAATTTCCTCTTATCATATGTCCTATGCCTGTAATTTGTCCTTGATCAACAAGCTCTTCTAAATATTGTTTTCCTTTCTTCAGCATTGATAAGTTAATATCTAAATTTATTATAGGCCGCTTTAATGCTGCAGACAAGCATGCAGGACCGCACGCTGCATCAACGATTACAGGAATCTGTCCTATTTCCGATTCTAGTTTTTTTATTATTCTGCTTATCATTAAATTAGAAGTCATGGGAGGAAGTGTACTCCATGCTTCAGGATGTTTCTTCCAGTACTGAGGATCATAGCCGTCAACTAAACTCTGAGTTGTTGTTACAAGCCCAGGATTTGGATCATTTTGCAGCTCAAGAGTTTTTATATCAACAAGAATCTCTTCATAGTTTTTTATTCTTCCAGGGATAAAAATGTTCATAAGATTGCTTTTGGCTATCTCAGAAACATTATCATCGAGATGCTCAGGATTCACTCTTTCTCCTAGAGATGAAGAATAAACTTCGCATCCAGCACCGTAAAGCATTGATTGGTTAAACATGGATCGCATGAAGAATTCTCTTGGTCTTTTTTCAGGAATAGGAATGTGGCTTTGCCTTGGCTTTCTTGACAACTCAGCCATCAATAGCTCAATATCATTAAGAGTTTCTCCTCTTCTGTTAACTTTATCATCAATTATCTCAAGCAATCCTTCGCAGTTTTGATAGCAGGAAGTATCAATTGTCCAAGGATTCCATCCTGGCCTGAAGAATATTCCTTGTCTTTTTAATTCTTGAACTCTTGAGATCATCATACTCTCAAGGATGCTGCTTTGTGCCAATAATATATCCACTTCAACAGGAGCTGTTTGTCCGTATCTATAAAATCTTCCAATTACTTGTTCGCGGTGCCATGGAGTCAAGAAGGAATCAAGAGCAATTACATGAGTGGGCCTTGTTCTTGTATGCAGTGGAATTGCTTCTCCTGCTGATTTTATTGTGCTAAAAAGAAGATCACAATCTCCTTCTTGAAATTTTTTTCCTATTTTTACACGATCATCAAATGCAACAGTTCCATCAATATAATCTGGCTTGTGTCTGCTAAACAAAGACATTAATCTGTCCATTACTTTTGTCCTATAATATGAGTATACAGCAACTGCTTTTCCCTGGCTTAAAGAATTTTCAACCAACTCAATTAAAGAGGGAGTTCCTGAAATTTTTGCATCTAAAAGTTCTAGTCTCATTGCATGTGTTTTATGCAAAAACTTCTTGCCTTTTACTATTTCATTCCAAATTTCAAAATATCTTTGAACATTAACTTCGGGCATTTCAACATATAACGGTCTTATGCTTAATGGTCCAAGCTGGAACAATTCTCCGATTTCATCTCTGCTTATGCTGAACCATCTCCCTGAAGCTTTTAGATCCCTAATAACATTAGGCTGAGAATTGTAATCATATTTTTCAGCAGGATAATTTTCAGGATCAATTAAATGAAACATCATTCCAAGATCTTGAAGCCCTGAAGCATATGGAGTTGCAGTTAAAAGAAAATAAGGGCAATCTTCTCTTGTTAAGTTTCTAATTATTGTGAATGCATCTGTCCTGTTTATTCTTGGTGTTTTGAGATTATGCGCTTCATCTATTATGACAGCATCAAAGTCTTTCGCTTTATCTCTCAAAAATCTAAAAAATCTGTTAGACTCCAAGTCTTCTGCTTTTTTTATCCCTAATTCAAAATAATTCACAGCAATTATATCATATTCTAAAGCTTGCTCCCAGTTTTTTAAATCCTTAAGATAAACTATTTTTCTTTTTCTCAGATTCATATTGTCAGAGTATTGGTCTAATTCTTCCTGAGTCCATGCAGTTTTAATTGCCTGTTCAGGTGCTAATAGCAAAACTTTTGTATTTCTTCCTAATATTTCTTCCTGAAGCCCTTGAGTTGTGTAAACAGCAAATGTTTTTCCTGCAGATGTTGCATCATTAAGCAAAGCGCTTTTAACTCCTTGAGTAAGATAGTGAGCCCTGACTGCTTGTCCAAAAGTTGGCTTTATTATTCTGGCTCTTGCTCTTAAATCATTCCAATAATCAATTATCTCATGTATCTCACTAAAAACTCCACTCATGAGGACTGAACTGTTTGTATTGCCAGAATCTGCTGAATCATGCGGAACATTGGATGAGAAATTTGATGATGAATTGGATACAGTTGATGATGCATTTAAGGATAAAGTTGATGATAATATTAATTCAAGATCTTGAACTTTTTGTAGAGCAGAATCAGGAGTTCTTGCTTTCTGCAATTCCTTAATCATCATTCTTTTAGTCAACTCCGCAGCCATTTTCATATCTGGAGTCAGTGCAGGAAGCCAGGCAAGATTCTGATGGGATATTGGCTGGCCTGTTCTTTCAAAAACACCAAGATTTAATCTTTCTAGAACATAATGCATCTGCTCTGTTGAGTATTCTCTTAATAATTGATTTTCTCTTAGTTTTGCAAGAATCATTTGAAACGCTTTCTGCTCTTCAGCTCCAGCCATCATATTTTTTATAGAATCTATTCCCGCGAGTATTTCACTCAGATTTTTATCTGATCTGCAATCTTCAACAAATCTGAATATTAATTCATCTGTTTCTGATTCAGTCATTAATTCTGGAAATAATTTTTTGTAAGAACTTACTTTTCCTGATAATTCTTGAGAGTGAACAATTGATTCTAAATTTTCTCTAAACCACTGAGTTACATTCTGGCCTGATTTTTTTGCTTCTTCTGAAAGTAATTTGTAATGTTCAGGATGTTTTTCTTTCAGATATTCTTCAAAGTTCATTTTTTGGCCTCAGTCAGACTCTAGATTATTCTGAATTTTCTGACATTCAAAAACAGCTTGTTTTTAACTGCAACAACACTGCTTTGGCTGTCAAAAGTGATTTGTTCTAAATCTCCATGCCTCGGATTTACAACTGATACTTGCACACCTTCTAGTCTTTTCTTTACATCAGGAGCTGCTATTTTTATATGTTTAATCAAAGAGCTTTTTAGTTTAGCAATTAAGTGATCTTCGTTTACTTGTCTAGTTCCATCGCTCTTTATTGTTGAATTATAATTAACAGGAATAAAACCATTATCTAAAGAGACTAAAAAAGCCGGCTTTTGAAATATATAAGAACATGCTAGTGTGAAAGCCAATATTTCCATATCATTTATTGTATTTATAGTATAATCTTCAAGATGCCAATGTATCAATGATCTGAAATAGTTCATAGAGCTAATCTTAGAGCCAATCTTAGGACTAATATCAGGACCAATATTGGAGCTCATATCATTTCCTGCTAAAAAAATTTTTATGTTCTCGCCGTTTCTTTGGTCAAAATCCGGATCTTCATCTTTTCTTCTCTGAAAATCGAGAACTGCTCTGAATCTTTCATCTTGATTTTCAAAAGCAACATCACCTATAACAGCATAAGGGAATAAAGCATCTGACTTAATTCTTTCGTTATAAAAAACTTCTCTGGCTTCTTTGTAGCTTGCAAATCTTCTGGAACTGCCTTTTTGAGATGATTGATCATAGCTTTGTCTCCAGATATTAAGGAATTCGTTTATACTTATATCTGGAACTATTACTTTGCTGTCATTATCATGAAATAAGATATAACCAAAAGCATGTGCATCATTTGATCTTGTATCCCCTTCTTGCTCTTGTTGATGAAAATAAGATCCTGGAATTCTAAATCTCCTGCCTGTTTTTCCTGTTTTTTGTACAATACTTTCTAACTCGCCAAGAGCTTGTCTTACTAATATTCCTGTATCTGGAACAATGATTCTTTCAATTTTTCTCATTGATCTTTCTGGTATTCTTGAGGCATAATCCTTTAATTTTATCTCAAGCTTATCTCCATAATTCTCAATTGGAATAGTTGATAACATAACAAGAGTATTTAATTGCAGTTTAAAAACCTTACCAACAGACATTACTATGGAGTAATTAAAATAACATAATATTTATAAATGAATGATATATCCTGTGGCTAATGGCTGATAAAAAGACTGATGAAAAAACTGCAGAAATACCAGACGAGGCATTAAGAACTTTCTACTTGATATTTTCAGGAAGCGAGGGAACAAGGCATGCGATTAACTCTAAAACAGATGTAAAAAAAATAATTCTAGATAGAAGTCCTGCTTCTCTAGATGAAATAGAATTAGAAGTAAAAGGTTCAACTTTAGAAGTGCACTGCTTTCAAAAAGATTATGCTCTTTGCAGATCAGCAATGGATGATAAATTAAAAGCATTAGAAGGAAGAAGAGGTGTAGAAGCAAGATTCAAAGAAGAGCCATACGTTCCTGATTCTGCTAAAGAAAATAAAAGTGATCTTGATAATAAAGCTTTACAAGCTCAAATAAGAGGTTTAAATCAAATTTTAAGAGATACAGCTGAACAAAGAGATACATACAAAAGCTTATCAGAACAGGTTCAAGGGCAATTAACTAAGTTGCAAGAAGACCTTGAAACAAGAGTTGCTGATCAAACTAGAAATGCAGAAAATAGAATTGAAGCCAAGTATAAAGGACAAATAAGCTCATTAGAAGAGGATCTTGCTTCCAGAACGAGATCAACAGATCTCTTAGAAAAAGAAAAATCTGAACTTCAAGATAAAAATAAAGAGCTTGAAGCAAAAGTTGAAGCTTTAAGAACAGATAGAACAGGATACATTTTAAGAGTTGAAGAAAAACTTGATATTATTTCTGGAGAGCTGTATATTTTTGTTTCTGATGCAAAAGATTTATCTGATCAACTCCAGAAAGTCATTGATCATATGACTAGAAATAGCGACAATAAACTAGAAATAGGTGAAAAGAAAATAACAGTAAAAGGCAAAAAAATAAATTTAAGAGAATATGTCCAAGTTCTTGACCAGTATGTCGGCAAAGATGGATATTCTTTATTGGTGCCAGATAATGTTAAAGAAAAATTACAATTTATATTAGAAGAAGGGCAAAGAATTCTGAGACATCCACAAATTTATTCTCAGATGCTGGAATGTGCTATTGATCTTTTCTTAATCACAGAAGCTGATAAGCTATTGAATAGAAGCAAAGATTATCACAGAATAAGAGAGCACAAAATAGAAGCTATTAAGCTTGAAGAATTGAGAAATACAATAGCAGCCATCCAGCCAGCATATGATCTGGCAATTAAAAGAAGAAATGATAAAAATTCTTTGGCTGCTGATGATATAGTGATAAGCGCTTATTCTCAGTACAAAACCCAGTTAGAAATGCTTGAAAGAATCAGCATACCTGCATTAAGGAGTTTACAGTTAAATCGATTGGAAGTTTCTTATTTAGTTGTATCTGGACTGAATAACTCCATAATTCTTCCTGCATTTTATTCTGGAATTGCAAGAGAAGAAGAATTTTTAACAGGTTACTTTAAAGCAGTTGCCTATGAAACAGCAAGATCAATTACTGAGGTTAAAGTGCCAAAAAGCAGATGGTTCTCTTTAGGAACAGGAGTATTTTCTGCTGCTGATGACTTAAAAAGTAGATTAAGCAATGATCCAGAATTTCAAAATGCTAATTTGCATTTCAAGGAAATTATTTTAAGAGTTAACTAAAATATGATATTATAAGATATTGAC
>CAZDUE010000052.1:0-10311 GCA_964508575.1 uncultured Methanosarcinales archaeon | reverse complement strand
TCCATGACAGAGAAAACGCAACTTTCTTTATTGCGTGCCAGGATGCTGCAGGAAATAACGCGAGCTTAAGGACAATAAATATTGAAACAATATTAAACGCTCCTATAAAAATATTTGATGCTCAGCCAAAAAGATATGTAAATACGCTAAATCCAAAAGCTAAAGTAAAAACGGCCTTTGATGTAGAATGCCTTGCATCAAGCCAGAGCACAGGATTATTGTTTGTATTTGATATAATAAAACAATTCTTTGGATCACAAACAGGAGTAAAATTGCAAAAAGACGCAGTCAGCAATATATTCCAGCACTCAGGAGAATTATCAAGCTTGTCAGGAAATTCACAAGGAAGATTTGAAGAAGGCAAAAATTTCAGCTTGAATATAAGATGCCAAGACCCAAGAAAGTTATTCTCAGAAAATAGTGTCAACTTAACATTTACTCCTGATGTAACAATTCCAATAATAAGAAGCTTCCTTCCAGACAAGAATTTTGAAACATCAGTATCAATCTTAAACATAACTGGAAACACAGAGAAGTTTGCAACAATAACAGTTTTACAAGACAATAAGCAGACTGCAATATTGTTCTTGAACAACACAGATAAATTTCAGACAATTATTACGCTGAAAAATGGCACAAATGTGATAAAAATAATATCTACAGACAGAGCAGGAAATCAGTTTATAATAATAAGAACAATAAATATGACAAACAAAGGACCTTCTGTAATAAAAATACTGCCTAATTCAGGAATTTATGATAAACTTGACAATATTACAGCAATTTTGAAGCCATTACAACCCGGAATAGACACTTTACTGACAAAAATAATCTTAATAAAACTCAACAGCACTTCATCATTACAAGGGCAGGAAATATCAGGAATACAAAAAATATTCTTAAAGAATAATACAGTAATTGTAGCAAAGCTTCCAGAACTTGAAAATGGAAATTACGCAGCAATATTAAAAACATTCAGCAACGATATAAGTTCAACAGAAGGAGAATCTTCAATAATAAAATTCACAATTGTAAAAGATGCTCCAAAAATAAATATACTTTCTCCAGAAGATGGGATAAAAACCAATAAGCAGGCTCCAACATTTAGAGTTGAAATAAAAACACAAGTTCCAAATATACTGAGTTCAGTTAATTTAAACTTGAACAACCAAACTTTTGTCATAAAGAGAAATAAGGTGGATATAAGCAGAAGAGTAAGCGTTGATAATCTAACAGGAAAAGAAACTTACGAGTTGACAAATCAAAATCTTGCTCCAGGAAATAATACTTACTTTATCACAGCAGCTGATGAATTTTCAAGAATATCAAGAACAGAATCAAGAAAAATAGAACTAGATATTAACGCATTAATAGCAGAAGTTGAAGTACAACAACAACCGCAAGCTGATAAATTAATAGAACACAAGTGCGAAATAGCTCCTGGAATAGAATGCCAGCAGGTAGATACAAATCTTAAAGTAATAAAAATGAAATTAAAGAATCAGCTGGGCTTTGATTTAAAGAGAGGATCAATAATCACTGTATGCGGAACTGACTTTACTCTAAATACTCCAGTCCCAATAGGACAGTCAGTAAATCTCTCAATAACCTGCGCAAAAGACGTAACTTTTGAATCAGAATCAAAACTAAGCATAACATTCAGAGATGGATCAGACACTCAGCAGGTTCAAGGAAGAATTGTTGCAAATGTCAGATCACCTCAAGGAGGATATTCATAATATCCATAAAAATCATTGAATGAATAATTATGCATTCAAATTACAAATTACATATTCAAGTTACGCAATAAAATTATGCAATAACTTATAAAAATTCATAATCATGATAAAATCAGAATTATATAAAAAAACAACTCGATCAGCAGAAAAATCGAAAAGAAACAATACAAAACAATACTTTAAGATATTTATATCTTTGATAATTCTCCTAATATTGTTTTCAATCTTCTACAAAATCACTTCAGCCAAGACTTTAGTAACAGATCCAAAACCAAAAATAAAAGTTACATTCAACAAGCCGGTAAAAAATATCCAGCCCACACTTTTAGACTCTAATAATAACATACTGCGAGTTGATTTATTTTCCCAAGATTCAAACATGAACTTCATCTATAAAACAGCTGATGTCCTCCTTCCAGGAGATTATAATTTCTCAGTAACCGGATCAGACTCTGCAAACAATGTAGCTTTAGAGTCAGTAATATTCACTTTTCAGCCAGCTCCTCCAGCAATCAGTTTAGAAAAACCAAGACTTGGAGTAGCATCAACAAATATTTACACATTTCAAGTAAATACTTCGTCGCCTTCAAAATGCGTATTTAAAATAAATTCCCCTCCTGAAATTAACAATTCAGCAACCTCTAAAATGACTGCTGTTCCAGGATCTGATGACAGGAAGCACTTAATTGCAGATTCATCGTTCGGAGCAGTAACTTATTTTTTAGCGTGCGAGGATATATTCTATGGAAAAATAGGAGCAAATAATTTTCCAATAACAATTGATACAACACCTCCAAGCATATTATCACTTAGTGCATCTCCTTCAGTAATAAGCGAAAAAATAGACGGATCAAGACAAACAACTTTTAATTCTGAAACAGACGAAGCATCAGTATGCTTTTACTTTGACTCAACAGCCCCTAATAATAAAATAATATTTGGCAAAGAAAATATTGACAACAAAACAACATATAAAACAAAACATTCAGCCCTTGTGAAAGTAAACAAAGACGGAATATTCAATTATAATGTGACATGTTTAAATCTTGCAGATCTTTCTAGTGCACAGAGATCAGTAACTTTTTCAGCCAACTTAAGCAATACTCTAAAAATAAGTGTTATTTCCCCATCATTCAATGTTCAAAAAAATAATACTGTGCTTATAAACATAAGTACAAACAAAAACTCTAATTGCTTTTATGGATTCGATGTCAATAACATAAATCTAGCGCTTAAACACCAAAACACAAAAAATCACGAAGACATATTAACATTAACAGAGGGAAAATATGATTTAAAATTTAAATGCTCTTTTTTCGCAGAAACAGACCAGAGTTCAGTATTTTTTATAATTGACAACTCAATACCTGTGAACTTATCTGTGATTGCTTCAGGAGATGGATTGGCTAAACCTCCAGTAGGATTATTATCGGCGAATGCAACTTCAGCTTCTCAATTTACCTGCAGTTTTATCAAAGGAAATTGGGATGCAAAAGATAAATTCTCAGGAATAAAAGGATTTTTTGTAAAGATAATAGATAATACACTCTTGAAATTTGCATTTGATTCTGGAAACAATACAATTACTGGAACTTCACAAACATTTAATATTCCTCTTGAGGATGGACACTCTTATAGTATTACAGTAAAAGCAATAGATAAAGTAGGATTCATAAGTCTAGAACAATCAAGCAACTCAATAACATTCAGAAAAGAATTTTGTCCTGTTCCTGCTAACCTTACATGTTCAGATAGTTTGAAAAATCAAGATGAGACAGATGTTGACTGCGGTGGAAAATGCGGTAAATGTGATGTAAGCAAGAAGTGCATAAAAAATTCTGACTGCGCAAGTAATGTGTGCTCTAATAATAAATGCATAATTCCTGCCTGTAATGATGGACAAAAAAATCAAGGAGAAACAGATGTTGACTGCGGTGGTCCTTGCGGCGCATGTGATTTAGGGAAGTTCTGCGCCAATCACGTGGATTGCAAATCAATATTCTGTGATTTATCAGGAGCTTCAGATTCAAGCTCGCTAATAAGCGACGCAACATTAGGAAAATGCGGACCAGCATCCTGTCAAGATAAAGTAAAAAATCAAGATGAGACAGATGTTGACTGCGGTGGAAATTGTGATAAATGCATTGAAGGAAAATTTTGCACTCTTAATTCAGACTGCATAAGTGATGTATGCGAGTTCAATATGTGCAAGATACCAATAACAAAAGACACAGACGGAGACGGACTTCCAGATGAATGGGAAATAGCAAACAAATTAAACCCAAAATCAGCAAAAGGAAAAGACGGAGCTAATGGAGATCCTGACAATGATGGACTTACCAATTATGAAGAATTCAAGCTTGGAACAGATCCTAATAATCCTGATACTGATGGAGATGGAATACTTGATGGAGGAGAAAGAACATCTAAAAAAGATCCTTTGAATCCTTCTGACTTCCCTCCAGACAAGGATAAAGATGGAATAGATGATGACTGGGAAAAAGAACATTGTGCAAGCATAGGAGGAGATTGTGACCCAAATGCAGATCCTGATTCTGACGGGCTTTCCAACCTTCAAGAATATTTATGGAATACAGATCCTGGAAAACAAGACACTGATGGTGATGGACTTCCTGACAAATGGGAAATAGATAATTTACTGGATCCACGCAATCCAAATGGAGAAAACGGCGGAGATGGAGATGCTGACGGAGACGGACTGCTTAATGCAGAAGAATTCAAAGCAAAAACAGATCCTAATAATCCTGATACTGACGGAGATAATTACTCTGACAAGGACGAAGTAGATGCAGGATCAGATCCTTTAGATCCTTCAAGCTATCCTGGAAAAGAAGAGCCAAAGTCTAACTTGATGTGGTACATAATTGCAGGATTGCTTCTATTGGTAGGATTAGGAGCAGGAGCATGGTACTATTACAACCATAAAACAATAAGATCAAAACAAAGTGCTCAATATACTTCGCAGTATGGTTATAGAAATCTAAACACTCCTTTGAGAACTACACCTGTAAGAAGATCAAATGCAGCAATGACTTTGAAACAAGGAGATAGTGCAAGAACAAAGGATCTTCTTGAAAAATTAAAAAAGAAAAACGAAGAAAAAAGAAATAAGAGATCAAGTTATCTTGATTCAGTATTTGGACAAGAGACAGGAAAAAAAGTAACTGAAGAAAAATCAAAAGGAAAACAAGACAGCTCAACAGATCAAGCATTATCAGCAGAAGATGGAAAAAATAAAAAACAAGCAAAGACTCAAGAACAAAAAGATTGGCCATCAATAGATGAACTTAATAATAACAAAGATGATAATCCTAAAAAAGAAGATCAACCTAAGAGAGAAGATGAGAATAAGAAAAAAGAAGATATATTTTCAAAATTAGAAAGAGCAGTTTCAGCCCTAAAATCCGGAAAAGCATCAAAAGAAAAATCTGAAAAAAAATCAAGTGAAAAAAGTGAAAAAAGCCAAAAGCTAGGTGAAAAGTCAAGCGAAAAGCCAAACAAATCAGATGATCAAGATTCAAAATCATCAAACTCAGAAAGAAAAACAGAAAGAAAACAAAGTGCACTCAGTCAGAATCAAGAAGATATAATAAGACATCCGGCAAAAAATGAAAAAAGTGAAAAAGTTAGGAATTTAAAAGCTGGAGAGGACATATTTGACAGATTAGTCCGAGAAACAAAAGAAGTAAGTGATATAGCAAAAAAACAAGGAAAAAATAAATCATTCAAGAAATCAAAAAAAGGAGAGATACCAACACAGCTTTTCATATATGTCATGGCATTGATCATAGCAGGACTTATCTTAGTATTTGGATTTTCAGCAATAAAAGGATTCATGGACAAAGGAAAAGAAATAGAATCAATAACAATGCAAAAAACTCTTGAAAGAGAAATAAAACTTATGGAAACAAGATATGGAAGTGTCAAACTCTTACCTTTAGACGTTCCTGCAAATATTCAGGAGATATGCTTTACAGATCCATCAGCAAGTCCGAATAACCAGAATCTCAAGAATAATTATGCAATAATAGCAAAAAAATTAGAGTCAGAAACATCAGAGTCAAGAATAAAAGACAATGTGTTCATGTTTCCTGGAGGAAAATCTTGGAATGCAGGAAAAATAATGATTGACACTCCAGACCAGTTTCAATGCTTTAATTCAAGGTCAGGAAAGATAACCTTAAAACTTGAAGGTGCTGGAAATAAAGTAAAGATATCAGGAGAATAAGCTCATCAAATATTATTAATTTATAATTAATGTATAATAAAAAGCGATAAATTAAAAGAGCCAATGAAATGCATGCACAAATTTTTAAAGCAGATAAATCAAAAAAAGGAGCAATAGAAGTCCAGTTCAACTGGGTTATGATACTGATAATGGGAGCTTTAATTCTTATAGTTTTTTTTTCTGTATCACAAAAGCAAAAAAACATATCTGAACAAAGAATATCTGATAAATCATTGAGCCAGCTCAATATTGTGCTGGCAGGATCAAAAGTCAGCGCAGACACTGCAAACATTATCGCTGTTCCAAAAAATGAAATACAATTTTCCTGCGATAATAGAACATGCACAAAATATGGATGCTTGAGCAATTTCAAGATAAAAGGAATGAATCAAGCTGGAAAGAATTACAATGTAAATCCAGTATTTTCTCCTAATTCTTTGAAAGGAGAAGCAGTAACTTTATGGGCTTTGGATTGGAGCATACCCTACAGAGTATCTAATCTAGTTTACATAACGAATCCTGAAATTAGATATATAATTGTGTATAATGAAACAACTACGGGCTCAAGAGAAGCAGCAATTGAAATAAACAATACACTGCCTGAAAGTGTCTATTCAGTATCAGGAAGAAGAGCTTTTAACATTGAAATAACCAGCATAAATAATCTTGATAGGATAAGGAACAAGAATAATTTCAAATCAAACTTTGTGATAGTCAACGGACGAGGAGTCGGAGACATTGATCCGTCATTTTTAAACTCGGATGTAAAAGTAATGAATATAGAGATTAACGATGCTGATGAAGGAATAGATGGCTTCGGATCAATTCAGTTTTTCGAACTAAGGAAAGTATTTGAAGAAGGACAAACTATCCAAAAATATTTTGTAACAAGCCAAAAACCATTTCTCGGAAAAGCATCATTGTTCGGAGCAATATTCTCAGAAGATTCTTCAACTTACGAGTGCAACATGAGAAAAGCAATAAACTCTGGAAAAATCACAACAGAGCTTACAATTGACAGGATTAATAGGTTAACTCCGTTATCTCCGCCATTATGCCAGTCATATTATTCAGGAGCAAAAGACACACTTACAAATATTGATGCATCGTTATCCCAGTTCAGCTTAGAAGGATTTTTCAGTCTTTACAATTATGGAAAAGAGCTTGAAAGCATCAACTTAAATCTCCAAAAACAATCATGCGCTACAATATACTGAGGGAATCTGAAGAAATTAATGACGAAAAAATTTATAAAATTTATGAAAAATTCATAAAAGTTCAAGATTAGATCAAAACGAAAAAAAAACTCAAAAAAATATCAAAAAATATTTAAAAATATTGAAAAAAAAATTAAAAAAATTAAAAAATGAAAAATCCAAAAAATAATAATCTAAAAAATAAGAAAGCTCAGATCAAGATGCTTGAAACAATACTCGTGATGTTTGTATTATTTGTCATACTTGCATTAGCAATGATATTCTATTTTAATGCGCAAAGAACAAGCATAAAGCAGCAGGCATCTGAAAATAAAGATGCAAAAGCAATAGAGATAAGCCAGGCAGTAACTGCACTGATAGAATTACAATGCAGCCAGGAAGATATCCGTGATTTCAATTGTTTCGACCTTTTTCGGCTTCAAAGCATGAAAGATAAAATAAAAAATGACAATAATCTAAGGATAAATTACTATCACGAAATATTTGAAAATTCAGTAATTTACGTGGATAGCGTATATCCAGAATCAGAGCGTATAATACTTTATAACAGAACTCTAGGAAACTCATCAAGATCAAGATTTTTTACCCCAATATCATTATATGATCCTTCAGAAAAGACATACAGCTTTGCAATATTGACAGTTGATACTTATTCGTGAAATTAATACTTACTTGTACATAATCGTGAAATAAAAAATGCAAACAGAACAAAACAATAAAAACAACAATAAAAATAAGAAAGCTCAGATGGAAATATTAGGACTAGTTATAATAGTGGTGTTAATATCCCTTGGATTATTATTTTATATAAAATTCTCAGTTTTTAACACTTCAAGCGATGTACAAAATTTTTACTCAAGGACAAGAATAGCAGTAAATACTCCAAATACTTTGCTTGCAACTACTATTCCAGAATGCAGCAAGAAAACAATACAAGAACTTTTAAGAGATTGTGCAACGTCAGAAGTTTTAGTCTGCACTACAGGAGAAAGATCATGTGAAGCATCAAACAGAATAATAACAAGCATACTTGACAAATCATTGAAGGAAAGACACATAAGCTACGATTTCACAGCAACAATAAAAGGAGTCCCAAAGCCAAAAGTCAATGTTACTAATAAAGGATGTCCTCTGGAAAAGGAGTCAGAAACATTTCCTGTGAGATTATACCCAGATCCAAGAACACTATTGGTGAGATTAAATGTCTGCTGAAAAACAAAAAAAATCCAAAAAAGCAGAAATAACTCTGGATCAATTAGGAATAATAATAATTGTAGTGATAATTGGAATAATAATATATGCAGTTGTCATAAATATCTATAATGACTCTTCTGAATATAATGATAAAGAAACATGCAGATTAAGTGTTATAGCAAGATCTTATGATCCAACAAGATGGTCTGGGAGTGATTCAGGAGTTAACTTCAAATGCTCAACTAATGAATTAGAATTAGGAAATAAATTATTAAAAAACGGCAAAAACATAAAGTATACTGAAGATCCGAAAAGAATAATTGCAGATGAAATGAGCGATTGCTGGTACGAATTTAATCAAGGAAAATCAAACCCTTTTGGAGACTTTTTTAACAACAACAGATGCTTTGTGTGTGCAAGAATAACATTTAAAGAAAAAATGCAGAACAAACAGATAAATGAATTCAAGAATTATGTGGAAAAAACCCCTCAGAATACTCAAGGAGCTAAGGAAAATACTTACTCGAAATACATGTACAATATTGATAATGCAATTTTGACACCAGACATTATTGATACTAATAAGCATTACTCAATACTATGGATGTCAGTAGGATCATCATCAACAGATGACGCAATAAAAGCTTTTGTTTCATCAACAACCCAAGAAAATGTGAATTATGAAGAACTAAAGCCATTGCTTCAAGAGTATCTTGGAAACAACAAAGCAGTATCCCACAGATATACTTTTACAACAATAGTTCCAACAGAGCAAGTTTCAAAATTTTGCCAGGAAATTTATTAAGAAATTAATCAAACTAAATGAATATGATTGAATGTGAATATGATTTAATGTAATTGAATGTGATAAACTCAACAATGATGATAGCACCAATGAAATCAAAAATGAAATCGAAAAAAGCAATGGCTTTGGATACTCTTGGAATTTTAATGATATTGATAATAATAATGATTGTCATGTTCTTATTCATCCAGCAAAATAAGAAAAATACAGAAGCAGTTTCTGATGCAGAATTATGCAGGAATACAATACTTTCTAAGTCACAAGAGTACTTTAAAATACCTATAAATAAGGATGTTGCAGCAAAATGCCCCACTAATTATATAAATTTCAACAAAAAGATATCAGACTCTGATATAAACAAGAAAATACTTGACCAGCGAGATGAGTGCTGGTATAAACTTGGAGGAGATTTGATAATATCAGGAGATGCAGATCCTTTTAAAGATACTAAAACATTCTGCGTAGTATGTTCAGTATTTGATTTTGGTCCTAACAACCGGGAGATAAAAGGAGTGGGATTGGATTATATGAAACTTCAATCAAAATATATAACACAAGAACAATATGATGACGCATTAACAAAATTACAGTCACTAGAATCTGATAAAATTGACGGAAGAGAAAAATACACCATGATAGTTGTAGAATCTCGAGATAAAGAATTCATAGAAAAAGCAAAAAAACCAGCAGGAATTCTAGGAAGCACGTTCATAGTTGGAGGAGGTATATATGTTATATCCGGAGCAGCTGCAGTAACTGCCGGAACAATATTATCAGGAGGAACAATAATAATTATTGGATCAATAGGTGCAGTTTACTCATATTATGCAGATCCTGGAGAGCCGCAGCTAATTGCAATGACCACATTAGTAAAGTATAATAAGGAAGAACTCCAAAACATGGGATGTCAAGAGCTTCCAGTATCAGTATCATAAAAAATATCACGAAAATATCATGAAAAATTCACAAAACAAAAAAGGAGATATTGAGATCAATTACACGATGCGTGTATTATTATTAATATTGTTTTTGCTGGTTGCTCTTGTACTAGTGAAATATTTCGGAAATAACTTATCAAGTATTGGAAATATTGTCGGCAGTATATTC
>CAZDUE010000051.1:0-10315 GCA_964508575.1 uncultured Methanosarcinales archaeon | reverse complement strand
GATTCTGAAATGAAGAGATCAAGCACATCTCAAATATTTGTGGATTTATGGAATTTAAAAGAATGGTATGCTAAAGATTTTCTTGATGCTTTAAAAAAAATATTAGAGGTGAAATAATGGAATTCTGGAATTCAGAGCTAACAGAAAAATCAAGAAATCTTCTAAAGGAAATCCAAAAAAAACCTTTTAGATTTATAGTTATAGGTGGCTGGGCTGCTTATTTGTGGACTAAAACTCACAAATCAAAAGACATAGATATTATAATTCCAGATTTTAAAGATTTAAATTATCTTAAAGATAATTATGATTTAATAAAAAATGATAATTTGAAAAAATACGAAATAAAATTTGGAGAAATTGACTTGGATATTTACATTCCTTATTATTCAAAATTAACATTGCCGTTAGAAGATATAAAAGATGAAACTACTAAAATTGAAAATATGGAAGTGGTAAATCCTGAGATTCTTTTAATACTAAAACAGGGAGCTGAAATTGATAGAGAAAAATCTGCAAAAGGATTGAAGGACAGAATTGATATCATGACGCTAATATTGTTTTCTGAAATTAATTTTGAGAAATATTTTAAAAAGTTAAAAAAGCATGATTTAGTACATCTATCTCTAAGACTTGAAAAAATAATTACTAATTTTAAGGAAATAAAATATCTTGAACTTAATTCCCATGAGTTTAAGCTAAAAAAACAAAAAATTTTGCAAGATCTAAAAGAATCCAAAAGAAACCTTTAAAAACCCCTGATAAATCCCAAGGGCTATGGGAAGAATTAAAACAGTATTAATAAAGAGAATTGGCCGTGAATTAGTTGAAAAGCACCCTGAGAAATTCAAAGGAGATTTTAACTATAATAAGCCAGTAGTTGGAAGATTCTTAGGATCCACATCAAAGAAGATGCGAAATATCATTGCTGGTTACGTTACTCGGCTTGCTAGAAGAAATCAATAACTTGCGTGAATAAATTTTTGGAGGGGATTTTTATGAATGATAATTCTATGTTTATAGGTGCAAAGCCATTTATGAACTATGTTACAGGTATTGTTATGCAATTCACAACAAAAGGCGCTAAAGAGGTAACACTAAAAGCCAGAGGAAAATTCATTGCTCGTGCTGTTGATATTGCTGAGATTGTTTCTAAAAGATTCTTATCAGGACAGTTGGAGACTTCAAGCATAAAGATTGATTCTGAGGAGTTCAAGAATAACGAAGGAAAGCAAGTTCGCGTTAGTACAATAGAAATTACTTTGAGAAAGAAGTGAGTTTATCATAGCATGCTTTTTTTGATCTCATTTTTTTATTCACCCTTTAAAAAATGTTATGTATATTAAAAATGCAATTATTACCATTATTATTAAAATAAATATTATCTTGTAGGATTGTGCTTTTTTCATTTTTTCACCATTGAGAGTTTCCCTTTTATCTCATATACATCTCGCTCTATCTTGCTTATTTTTTGCTCTATTTTTATACTTTTCTTAATTTCTGAAATTTGGTCAGTATTTTCATCAACTTGTAAGAACTTCTCGTAAGCCGTGATTACAATCATTATGACTGTTATTCCAAATAACATGAATACGGCATTTTCAGGCTTAAAATAGATTCCGACAACTCCTATTATTGCCACAATAATACTTGCAATAGTGCTTGATTTTTCAAATGCAGAGTTTTTTGTCATAGTTTTTTATATGGTTCATCTCATTAATATTATCTTCTGAGTTTTTTCCGAGATTCTTTCTAGAGAAACAAAAATAACATTATAAACGCAGAAAAAACCTGCTCAATTATGATAATTTTTAATTATTCTTTCGAACTTTCTGAAAATGATTAATCACAGCGTCAATAACCAAATAATTTAAAAGCAGCTGATTAATCTATTGAATGATGGGCCTGTAGCCTAACCAGGATAAGGGCAAGAGGCTTCGGACCTCTTGATCAGGGTTCAAATATTGGCGCCTGAAGCGACAATGCTTCGAACGTCAGTGAGAAAGTCCCTGCAGGCTCATTTTCTAATAGCCATATCTCTCCTTATTAAGCATGCAAATGCTGATCCTAACATTCCGATATTATAATTCTTTATCAGAAAAACAGGGAATTTTCCTCTGAGATAATCGATTCTTTCAAATTCATCCATGAACTCTTTATCAAAAATATCTTGATTCTTGGAATCCCTCCAAAGGATAAAGTTTCAAGGGCAAAATTTCTCGCAGCTCTTGCGTAAAACTTTGCGAAGATTCTGAATGTTTCTTCACATCTTTTATCAATATTTTTGTATTTTGAAATCAGCACAGCTTTGTTCTGAGCTGAATGAATTTCTTTTGAATATTTATTATCAGAATATTTATCTTTCAAAAAAGAATAAATATGCTCAATTCCCTTTCCCGATAGGATATGCCCCCATCTAGGGTTCTTGGAATTTCTTAATTTCGCGACATAATCTACAAGTTTCAATTCCTCTTTATTTAATGCAACAATATCTGCATGACCTCCTTCAGAGCTTATTGGAATGTACGCTTTAAACTTTTCATCATAAAACAAAATAACTTTTCCCAAGTCAGTTCCAGCTCCAAGAATTGCTTTTTGTCCTTTATTGGTTTCTTTTGTGTTATTTATTTTCACGGCCTCTTTCGATTCAAGTATATTAACTCCGTAGCCGATTGCTTCAAAATCATTTAATAATAAAACAGATTTTAATTTAGTATTTCTCAAAACATCCTTAGCAACTATCTTGATTTTGGCATTAGTCATCTGTGCTTCTTTTCGTTCAGGAGTTATAGGACCAGCAACTGCAAAACATGCTGAATCAGCTCTTATCCCTTTTTGCAAAGCTCTTGATACAGCATCATTAACAGCATCTTCTATATTATTTAATTCCTGAGTTTTATAATAATATGAAATAACAAGGATAACATCTCGCTCAGAAATTCCGAAGAATCCGATATTAGTGTTAGTTCCTCCTATATCTGCTCCTATTACATAATTCTTGAACTTCTTTTTCGAGTAGATTTGTTGTTCGCAGTTCATAGGTATATTTTTGAATGACTCTTTATATTATTTTCTTTATTATGCATAAGAAATGTATTGTAAAATGTTCTCTTAAACAATTAACGGTTCTAAATATAATTCTATTGCTTCTTTAATATTTTTAAGAGCTTCTTGTTTAGTGTCTCCTTCTGAAATACATCCTGGAAGTGAATGTACGTGTGCAGTGTATCCTCCATCTTCCTGTTCTTCTAATACGACTGTGACGTTCATAGTTCATTGAATGTCAAAGCTATTATTTAAATCTCACGTTTTTAAGATTTTATAGAAGCATCCAGTTTCCTAAAAATTGTAATTTCTAAATAGTAGTTACGATGAAAAGATTTAAATAGTAACGAAGCTAAGCAGTAATATGAACTTAGCTCCGGATGGAATTTTGAATTTAAAAGCAGATGGCTTCGGAATAATCAGTCCTTTATACAGAAGATCAAGCTTAGAAGAGTATAAATCTTCTGAAGAAGTTTTGAGTTTTATTGAAATAATGTTATCAGGACAAATTCCTTGGTCTCCAGATGAAACAAGCCAAATAATTAAAGTTGCTAAAGCTAATATTAATAGATCAGCTCAAAGCTCATGGGTTACATTAGAAGAAAAATTCTATTGTGAAAAAAATTCTGTTTTTAATGGAATATATAAGTTCTGGGTTCACAGATCTAATCATGATCTGAGAATGATTGACTCTTTTGGTTTTTTATTTGCAGCCGCTGAATTTGTAAAAGACACTTGCCTTGATCGGAATCTTGTCGAGAAATTAGCAGAATGTTACAGGAAATTTAATCGTCCTGATTATATGAAGGATAATGTAAGAACAATCCAAGTAACTGAAGATCCTAAAATCCTGTTGGCTCCTGAAGTCAAAGTATTGATTCCATTTGATGCGATTAGTGATTTTGAGCATTTGCACTTTGGTGATTTTCCTGGGAATTTTTGTGGTTCAAAAAATTTATATTTCAGAGAAGGAATATTGACTTTTTCTTTTGATGACTTTGCAAATGATTTAGTTTATCAAGGGCAAAGATTGACAGAAGGGAAACTTATGATTGGACAAGGTGTAAACGCAGAATTATCATTTGCATTTAATCCAGATCTTAAATCAAGATACAATTTAATAATTTCACATGATGATAAAAATTTAACAATATATAATAATGGTCCTGCTCATTGCACTTTTATTTTAGAAAGATCTCATGAAGATCGTTATAGAGTTTTATAAGTTTATATACTTTCATATTTTTCTAATATCAATGTCCTTTCAAAACCGCAAAAATAATGTCCTAGGAAAACAGGACAAGTCAAAAAAAGGAAGTGTAGATTCGCATATTGAAGATTTGATAGATACAATAAATAATTCAGATAATTATTACACTACAAGCTCTTGCTCTGGCAGGATTGTTCTTCTCAAGTTATCAGAATCTGGAAAGAAAAACGAGGCAGAATGGATATTCACAAGTCATGAATTGGTTAACTATGATGATATTCCGGAAGTTTTAAAAAATGTTCCTGAAGAAAAAGTGTGGCTGAGATTTGAGCCGCCTATACTCCATGTTTGTTGTAAGAATTTTGAATCTGCAGAAAAAATGCTCGAGTATGCGCACAAGTCTGGATTTAAAAAATCAGGAATATTCTCTGTGAAGACTCTGACACTGGAGATCAATAGCAACGATAGAATAGACTGTTTAATTTCAAAAAACAAGAAGTTGATTGCAAATCATGAATTGATTAAAGAGTTAGTGCAAGAATCAAATATTAAAATGAAAGAGTGTTGGGATAAGATTGAGAAGTTGAAAAGTTTGATTGAAGATATGTTTGAAGACTGAGACTTCAAAAATGATCTCTTTTAATTGCTTGATTGAGATTTTCAATAAATAATCTTAGCTTCTCTCCTGTTGTGTCAGAATAAAATCCGCTGATATTTGCTTTTAAATTGTGAGAGCACACAACAGTTCCATGAGCGCAATGTGATACTTCAAAACCATAATTTATTGGAACATCTGGATTTTCATCTTTTATTTTTTGAAGAATTTGCGCGTCAGCTTTTATTCTTTCTAAAGATTCTTCATCTCCGTGAACGTCCATTGGATATGTTATTCTGCTATGGTAAGAAGGAGAGATTACTCGTCCTCCTGATAAGAACCTTTCCATCATCTTCGTTGCAACTTCTTTATACTTAATTATGCTTTCGTAAAAAAATCCTTTCTTATTAGGATTATTAAAATCTGCTTCAATAATTGTAGCTCCGCTTTCAGGATCAAAATCAGACATAAGTAAAACTCCAGCATGGATATAGATGCTTTTAGTACCATTATCAATTCTCAGATAATGGTTATGATTGTGTTTTTTAAAAACAATATCTGCCATGACTTGTCTTTCATCATATCCTAATTTTTTTCCATAATCTAATAGTTCATCATGCAGAGATTTTCTTCTTATATCTTTAGTATGAACTGAATCTTTCAATGATTGCATTTCATGAGCAGTTATACCTTCTTCTTTCACATTATTAATTAACCTGTAGTTTATTTTAAACCATAATTCTTCAGGCACATCATTAAGGATTCTTTTTGCATCCTTAGGATTAACATAGTTGTCAGAGCTGAAATCTAAATTACGATTAAGAAAACCAAGAGTATCGACAAATATCTCAAAATTTCTTAAAACTTCAACATAAGCATTCATTAAATGATAATAAATTGTGCTATCAGGATTTTCAACTTTTCTTTTTATTAATTCAATAAAGAAATCATGAACTTCCTGCAATTGATCATATCTTGATCTGAAAAAATCATCAAGTTCATCTTCATTGCTAAATTCTGGAAGAAAATTTCTGAGTGTGTAATTATCAGTGAAAAACGATGTTAATCTTGCCCAGCTTGTTGATTCAGAAGGGTCATATTCTAAAACGCTAAAGTAATAAATAAAACTTGTATCACTTAAACCTTCAGCAACATTAGGATCTTTCAATTGCAAGATATCTAATAATCTGCGCTCTAATGTTTGATCGCTCATTTTTTCACACCATAAAAATAAACTAAAAAACCAATAATCACTTGACAAACAGCATCTTGAAGATTATTCCAACTATCGCAAGAGATAGTACTGCTGTTACTGCAATTAAAGTTATTAAGTAAGTTTGTGGTGGAATCTGCTGTACTGGCTGTGCATAGTTATTTCCTGAAGGTGCAGTAACTATGTTTCCAGGCTCATTGTTTGAATTTCCTGGAGTAGTGGGACTTGGTCTTGTTGGCTCTGTAGTTCCTTGAGTTGGTGTAGTGCTTCCAGAACTGCAAGCAGCAACTTCCAGATTTACATCCTTAATATCAGTTATTATTTTTTCTGTTCCGTAAAATGTTTTTACTACAAATTTGTAGCTTCCTGAAGATGATGATGTTGGTATTACTACTCTGAAATTTCTTGTTTCTTCATCATCTCTGCTGTTAAATTCTTGAAGAGCCATTGTATCCTGCATATTTATTCCTAATTCAGAATTTTCAACAGTTAGTAATACTTTATCTTCATCTCTGAATCCTAGATTTCTTACTGCTACTTGAAGGTTTGTGCTTCTGTCACAAGAAACTCTTGAAGGTGAGAATTCCGATGATGCTATTCTTATGTCATGGCTGTCTCTTACAACTTTAATATTGAATGTTGCAGAGTCAGTGTGCACTGCTCCATTATCATCTCTTCCTTCCACAGTCACTGTTACTTTATGCTTTCCATCATCTATGTCTAAAGGAGTGGAAAATGAGAACTTTTCACTTGTTGTCCTGTCTGCTCTCAAATCAAAGTTTCTGTCAAGTTCAAGGTCTCCTCCATCTTGATCATAATCTTCTACTGTTATTTCCAAGTCAATATCCTCAAAGTCAATATCGTCGGAGTTGCTGAATAAGTTCTCGATTTCAATTTTTATCTCAACATCTGATCCAGGTGTTGCATCTTCATTAACAGTATCTCCGTTATTGACATCGTCTGATTTTCCATCAACTACTACATCCATGTCTGAGATTGAGATTTCATTTCTTGCCTGCATATTCATTTGAATTGTTCTTTGGGACATTCCATTTGCATTTACAAGCATATCTCCTATTCTTTCATTTCTGGAATTTTTAGAATCTGGAACATTTGCTGAAACTACGATATCAGTGCTTGCTCCTGATGCAAGGGCAGTTATTAAATTTGGACTGAATTGAGCATTGAATGAGCTTCCTGTATTTGATGTTAATCTTATATTAGATACAGTGAAGTCTCCGTTGTTTGTTATTGTAAAGGTAGTGCTTGCTGTTTGATTTCTATTTTGTCCTGTTCCTCCAAGTTGTATTGAACTAGGCAATAAGATGCTTGCAGATGGATTAACAACTGTCATTGTTAAAGTAGAGCTCTTCACAGTATTGTTGAATGAAGCATTTATTTTTCCAACATATGTTCCTATTGCAAGATTTACATTAGTCAATGTTAGCCGCACATTATTGTTTGTTCCTGGCGCTAAGGTGAAGGTCTGAGGAGAAAATGATAATGTTGAATTTTTTAAATTTCCCGCGAGAGATACAGTAACATTAGTATTTCCTGTATTTCTCACTGTGAAGTATGTTATATTTTGTGTACTGACTGTATTTTTCCAGCTTGCGATTGCATTATCAATAGTTATATCTTTAATTGCTTGTGATACAATAACTTGTATCTGAGAATTCTTTGTCAAAGATCCTTGGGTTAATGTGATATTTCCTGTGTAAGTTCCTAAAGGAGTATTTGAAGGGACATTCACTGTGATATTAACTGGTTTTGATTGTTGAAATACTAAAGCCGCAGATGAGGGGAAGATTATGTTAGAGCTTGAGATAGTGTTTGATCCTGATCTCAAGGATGTTGCCCCTAGTGTTAATACTAAATTGGTATTTCCTGTATTTGCTAAATTAAAAGATCCTCTTGCTGAATTTCCTTGTATTGCAGATAATGATGAAGTGGTTGTAGTAAAGTTATTCTTTGAAGGGATGTTCAGTTTTATATTAAAAGTTCCTGAGTTTGATCCTGAGCTTGCATTAAATAATCCTGTATAATTTCCTGCTTTGATCTGTAAAGGATCTGCGGTTAATGATAGTTTTACTTGTCTTGAAGTTTTGTTAGGTACTGATATTGATGTTGAAGTATTATAAGAAGGGCTCAATAATTTGCTTGTTCCTGCAGCTGTAAAGTTTAATTGTGATGGTAAACTAACTATCAAAGTATTTGTAGCATTAGTATTATTAATTAGTGCGGTTATGTTAATTGTCTTAAGATTATTTATAGTAAAATCAGTTCCAGTCAAGTTTTTGACTTTTATTGAATTTATTGCAGTTGCTGAAGCTGCTGATACAACTAATGCTATGATCATAACAAAAATTATTGAGTATTTCTTCATTTTATCTTCCCCCGATATTTAGATTAATTTCAAATTAAATATGGCTTAAATACATTGTAAGAATTCCCAATTCCTTTATAAATGTTTTGGTGCATTAGTTACTTTTGAGTGATTCTAAGTTTCAAAAAGTATGTGTTTCCTTCATGCTCATAACCAAGAGCAGATAAGCATGCTTTTGCTTCATTCACTAAAGTTATATGTTCCTGTCCAGAAAGCAAGGATCCTTTTCCTTGGAATTGCTGAAAAGTAAGAGCCATTATGTCATCCCCGTGTGTAAATGCCCTTTTTCTTTTTGTATCTATTCAACACATTCTCTGAATTTTGCTCCATCAATATGAAATTCTAAAGTCATAATAATGGACAGAGATACTTATATAAAAGATTAGCTATTCCAAAAAAACCTCAAGACAACAAAAACCTTTTTATAATAGTGCTAATTCTTTTAGGTTATGACAACAAGAATTGGCTCTAAAATAAGAAAATGCAAGGCAAAGTTGACAAAGACTCATAGAACTCGAGGAAAGATCAGCTTAGGAAGATATTTTCAGACTTTGAATGAGGGCGATAAAGTTGTTTTCAAAGTTGAGTCTTCTGTTCAAAAAGGCATGTTTCCTGTTCGTCACAATGGAAGAATGGGTGTTATTGTTAAACAGCAAGGCGAATGTTATCAAGTCGAATTTCGAGATGGTGACAAGCTTAAAAAAGTTATTGCTCATCCTGTTCACCTAGTTAAATTATGAGGAATTAAAAAATGTCTAATCTGAAAGTATTATCTGAAACTCCCATATCAATGGCTGAAGTTAAAGAAGAAATCAGCAAAATAAAGAAACGGGATGAAGAGTTAGGAGTGAGATCTGGCAAGACAGAAGAGTATTTGAATGAGTTCTGCAGAATGGATCTTAAGAAAGCTCGGGAGTTATATGATAAAATCGAGAAATTGAATATTCCAAGATTAAGAGATTTGCACATTTGGAAGATTATTGATTTGATGCCTAAGAATGTTGAGGATCTTAAAGTCATTCTTCAAGCTTATACTATTTCAGTAAGTAATGAGAATGTCAAGAAAATAGTTGATGTTGTTAAAGAATATTGATTATTTTACTTTGAAACAGAGTTTTTGCTAGTTTCTATTATATAATTGTGAAAAGCTTTAAATAGAAGCGCAATTTAATTCATTTCTATGAATATCAATAAGGAAAAGGAAGAAGTAGCAGTAGTGCTGGACTTTTTATCTCATGGTTATCCTCAAGATAAACGGCCTATGCATATGAAGACCCCAATAATCCAAGCCATAGGAAAAGAAAGGTTCACTATCTTAGAATTAGCTCCTAAAAAAGGAAGTACAGTAGTTTCAAATGAAGAGGTCTATATTGGTGAAGGAAAAAGAGATAAAGTCCATCATATACTTGGAAAGTTAACAGTAGATAAACTGACAGCTACTGCAAGGTCTGAGTTAGAATTTGTAGTTCGTGATATAGTTTCTAAAAATCAGAAGAAATATGTTGAATTTTTTAATAAGGCACAGCCATTAAGTACAAGAATGCACCAGCTCGAGTTACTTCCAGGACTTGGAAAAAAGCACATGTGGGAAATTATAGAAGAACGAAAGAATTCAGATTTCAAGGATTTTGAAGATCTTAAATCTAGAGTTCGGCTTATTCCTGATCCTGAAAAGCTTATTGTTAAGCGAGTTTTATCAGAGCTTGAGGGCAAGGAAAAGTACAAGTTATTTACAGATTAAATTTTTTATTTCATTTTCTATATTTCAAAAAAGAGAATTTCTATAATTAATACGAATTTGCCCCTGTGAGTGATTAAAACTTAACTTCGCCACATGATTAGTTTTCTGATTAATTCTTGCACAAATGT
>CAZDUE010000050.1:1004-10490 GCA_964508575.1 uncultured Methanosarcinales archaeon | reverse complement strand
GCAAATGTTCAGATAATGAAAATTTTTTTATTTGAATCAGCGCTTCTTGGAGTAATAGGAGGATCGATTGGATTATTATTGGGGTTAGGGTTAAGCACTCTTGCTGAGTTTATATCTTCAAGATTTTTTCATCTGGTGCTTGTCAAGGCATCTTACTCTCCTGTTGTTTTTGTAGGCGCTTTTTTATTTTCAGTAATTGTTGGAGTTATCGGAGGGATACTTCCTGCAATGCAAGCTTCAAAGATGCACCCAGTTGATGCTTTAAGGAAATGATATGAGTGAGTGTAATATGAAAAAATAGTTTGATTTGAAAAATATGATGTGAATAATAATGATGGAACATTTCAAAATAGCAATCAGAAATATGTTTCACAGTAAGCTGCGAACTTGGCTTACTATGCTTGGAATATTTGTAGGAATAGCAGGAGTTGTTGCTCTTATCGGCTTAGGTAATGGACTGCAGACAGCGGTCCATAAAGAATTTGAAACTCTTGGATTGAACAGAATAATGGTTCAGCCTGCAGGATCTGCATTCGGTCCATTATCAGGAGAATTGTCAACTGTAAAATTAACTGAGAAAGATATTGATTCTGTCAGAAAAGCTTCAGGAGTCAAGAGTTCTGGTGGTTTTATAATAAGGAATACTAATGTTATTTTTAAGGAAAAAACACATAATGCAAATATTTTTTTTCATGCTGTTGATCAAGAGACTTTGCGAGTGGTAAAATCATCTAACTTGTTTAAAATTGAAAAAGGCAGGGATTTAAGAAAAGGAGATATTCAGAAAGTTTCTATTGGCTGGAGTGTTGCTCATGAGTTCTTTGACCGAGAAATAAGTCCTGGAGAACAGATTGAGATTTTCGGGCAGAAGTTCGAGGTTGTTGGAACTCAAAAAAAAGTAGGCAGTCCTATCCATGATGGTTCGATAAGGATTCCTTTAGAAGGTGCAAAGCATTTTGTTGATATTTCTGATCAGTACAATTTGATAATTGGATTGTCTGATCCTAATGCTGATGTTGATGAGGTTGCCAAAAACATTGAAAAAAAATTAAGATCCTCCAGAAATGTCAAAGAAGGAAGTGAAGATTTCTCTGTCCAATCTTCAAAGCAGATTCTTAATACTGTGTTTGCTATTTTTGGAATCATTCAGGCAGTTGTTGTTGCAATAGCAGCGATAAGTTTAGTTGTTGGAGCTATTGGAATTATGAATACAATGTATACTGCTGTTCTTGAGAGAACTAAAGATATTGGTGTGATGAAAGCAATAGGTGCAAAAAATAGCGACATTACATTAATTTTCTTGATAGAATCCGGATCTCTTGGTTTTGTAGGCGGCTTAATAGGAATTGCTCTTGGTCTTGGAGTTGCCAATATAATTGCATTAATTGCGCGTCAAGCTTTAGCCAGTAACTTATTTCAAGTTTCAGTAGAACCTTCAATATTATTGGGAATTCTTGCTTTCTCTTTTGTTATTGGAGCAGTATCAGGGGTTCTTCCTGCTTTGCAAGCTGCTAACTTGAAGCCAGTTGATGCTCTGAGGTATGAGTAGGAAAGGTCGAGTTTCAGCGAGATGAATTTCAGATATGAATAAAATCAGTCGAAAGCCTTAAATATATGATATACCTAAGTTATATAAAATAGTAACTTTGGTAGTTTATAAATTTTATTAAAAATAAATTAAAAATGAGCTGTAAGTGAACTGAAAATGAATCAAAAAATACCCTTAGCTTTGCGGATTAAGAAAGAATCGCATAGGAGAATCGCTGAAGCTCAGGATTTGATTTTAAAAGAAGTTTATGAGATTTTTGATAATGCAGTGCTTCATGGAGGAACTGCAATATGGCGATGCTACTCAGGAAAAAGATTTTCAGAAGACCTGGATTTTTATATTGTAAGGAATACTGGAAAAATAGATCAATTGTTTACTGCTCTTGAAAAAAAAGGATTTAAAATATTGAAAAAAAAAGTTTTGGATAGAAGCATTTATTCTGAGTTGGAATTTAACAGAGTTAATGTGAGATTTGAGGCAACTTTTCAAAATATAAAAGGCAGCCTTATAAATTATGAAAATACTGATGGAACATTTGCAACTATTTATTCTTTGACTGTTGAGGAATTTATAAAAGAAAAAGTTAACACATACTTGAATAGGCGCAAGATAAAAGATCTTTATGATATATTTTTCCTTGCAAAAACGGTTAATAATTCTAAAATAGCGGATGATGTTAAGAGGATCATAAAAAATTATCAAGCTCCTGTTGATGAGCAAAATCTTAAAACAATAATCTTAGAAGGAATAGTTCCAAGATCTCAAGAAATAATGGAATATTTGAAGCAAAAATGGCAGAAAAAAAATATCTAGAAAAGGTTGAACAATTATTTGAAAAGAGCCCTGTTGTTTTATTCTCTGATGTAAATAGAATTATAAAAAATAAAAAGGATACAGAGTATGCGAAACAAATGCTGACTGGTTTGGTAAAAAAAGGGAAAATTAAGCGGATAACAAAAGGATGCTATACAAAATTTAATGAAGTGGGATTGAGCGTATTGTGTTTTAAGCCTGCATATTTAGGATTACAATCAGCGCTAAGCTTTCATAACTTGTGGGAGCAGGAAACAATCCCTGTTGTGATTACTTCAAATAATGTAAGACAAGGAATCAGAGAATGCATGGAATCAAATATTCTAATAAGAAAGTCTCAGAAAGCTTATGTTTTTGGCTTTGATTATTTTGATGATTTTGGCTGTTATCTCCCTTATTCTGATATTGAAAAGACTTATATTGATTTTTTTGTTTTTAGAGAAAAACTATCAGAAGAGATAATAAAAAATTTTAAGAAAAAGATAGATTTTAAGAAATTAAATAATTATCTGAGACTCTATCCTAAAAGAATAAGATTGAAAGTCCTGAACTCTTTATCTAAAAGATAGACTTAAAAAATCAGAGGACAAGTTTTAAAGGGAGGTTCCCTGCTTCTCCTCCCTCTCTAATGATTATGATATTATTGAATTAATATCAACTTTTTCTAACATTCCTCAAATCCCAAAAGTCTCGAGCATCTTGTCGATTTTTGCAGCTATGATAAAGTCATTCATGCTCAATCCGTTTATCCTGTGAGTGTATATTCGCATTTCAACATATCCCCAGCCGAGTTTTATGTCTGGATGATGATTCTGTGATTCTGCAATCTCTCCTATTTTGTTAGTAAATTCTAGAGCTTCTTTGAAATTTGAGAATTTGTATTTTTTGACTATCTTGTTCATTCCATGATCTTCAACCAGCTCCCATCCGTGCAGCTTTTCCAAGTTTTCGAATATTTCCCCAATTCCCAGAGAATGAAATCCAGTTCCTGTTCCTAGCGTAATGCAGTTTCTCTCGTGCAATTTTAATTCTTCAGTCATGATGTTCTGAGAATTATATCGAGATTATATAGTTTTCTTTTTTAGTATCTATTTTATAATAATTATTTATAATTAGAATTTAAAAAATATTTCCTCTAAGCTGCATTAAAATATTGTCCATTCATCTTTAATAAGAATTCAGCAGCTCTTTTACCTGAGTCTTGTTCAGTTCTTTTATCTTTTATGACTTTTTGTGCTATCTTATGACATGCAAGGACATAACTATCATGCGCGTTTGCAGGTATATTAACGAAATTAGAATCAGAATAAATTTTTATTGGAGGTTCTTTTTCTTTTTTTGGTCTTATTTCGTATCTAGGTATATCTTGGCCTAATTCCTGTTGGAATCTTTTTAATCGCTTTGTTAATTTTATAAGTGCCTCTTTCCTTTCAATTTCTCTTTTGGTTCTTTCAGGAAAAAATACTTGCTCATATGTTTCTCCATTGTAAAGTCTCTGGCGTTCTGACTCATATTTTTCAAGCAGTTTACTTGTGTATTTTACAATTAAAGGGTCATTTCTGATTTCCAAAACTTTTAATCTTATATTTTCAGGAATTTCATTCTCAGCTCTTGTGTATCCATAAAAAAGTCTTTGTTCAAGACCGCTTCTTCCAACTCCTATGAGATACCCTTCTTTATTCCACTTAAACCAGTCACCTTGAGTTAGCAAATGTCTTAAGGCATCTTCTTTTGAATAGGTTATGTAAGTTATATCTCCTGTTGTTGTTAATAACTCAATCCATTCTTCTAATCTTTTATTAGGTTTGTTTTGCAAAAAATTATTAGGATCACTATCTGTAAATTTTCCAAATCCCTCATCCATTAAATCTGCTGCAGCGAATGCAAGATTCTTGTCCTTTTCAGAATTAAGTCTTTTGTACATTTCTTGTATAGGTGTAAATGTTTCATCACTAGGATCAATGAATACAAAAGTAGGTTGAACAAGATCTTCTGATTCAACATCTCTAACAACATAAAGTGCTCCTTCTTTTGTTTCGACTTGTTCTTTCTTTATTATAATTTGCATTGAGCTCAAATCAGCAACTAAATAATAATTCATCATAACCCATGCAAGATGTTCAGGGTGTTTTCTCAAATAGTTCATATGGTCAACAAGAATATCTAATATTTTTCTAGACATATTTTCTACATTGAGCATAAAATATGCATACCTCCTCTTTTTAAAAAACTTTTCATTTCTTATGCTACAAATCTATCATATCAATCTTTTCATGTTATCTCTTTTAGAAGGTTTTGCTGCTGTATTCCACAAATAATTGAATGTTGCTAAATTATTTTTTGCAACCTCCTCATTTTCAATGAGAATTGCATAATATGGTTCTGACCATACTAAGATTGCTGTTTTGTTGCTCCATAACATCTGAGTTGTTGAGGATATTAAATTTTCTGGAATGTATCGATATTTCTCATTTTTTCCAACAAAAAAGATGTCTTTTTTTCTTGCAAGTATTTTTCCTTTTATCTTTATTTTTTCTGCCTGCTTAACAAATATTTTATTTTCTAATTCAAAAATTGAACATGCTTCCTGAGCACCTCCTGTGATAAAATATGGTTTTTCTTCTTTTAGTATTATCTTAAGAATTGTGTTTATTCCCTCTCTTCCCCTGTAGATTTCAACTTTGGTTTGAGACCTAACTAATTTCTGCATTTCTTTTAGTTCAGGAAGTGTTTTTTTTAAGGCATCCTCTTTTTCTTGCAATGTTTTAAGCAATATTTCAGGATCAGCAGCCGAGAAATAACGTATGTTGTTTTTTATAAAATAAGAAATAAGACCTTTTTCTATAAGCTTGTTTGTAATTTGGTACATCAGAGTTCTATCTAAATTAGTCTTCTCAGCTATTTTTGTTGCTGTAATCTCTCCTGAACTGAGCAAAGTCAAGTACACTTTAGCTTCTTTCTCTTCTAATCCCAGACTTTGAATAACTTTCTGAATGCTCATGAGTGATGTTATATATTGCTTATTTATTAATGTTGTTATTTAATCACAACAAGAATATTTAAAGGTGTTTTAATGCCATTGTGATAGGTGAATCTAAAATGCTAAGTAAAATAACAGAAAGTGTCAGGGCAGAGCAATCATCAGAGCAATCAGGTCATATAAATCCTAAGATGGTTTCCATAGATTGGGTTATGGAAAAAGGATTGGCAATAATAGAAACAAATGGTAAATGTAATCTGGGCTGTCTTCATTGTAATATTGCAGATGAGAATCTCAAGCCTTCAGAAGGCAGTATTGAAATTTCAGATTATCTTAGATTCATTGAAATGTATTCTTCCACAGCCCCTAAAGGCAGTAATATCATTTTGAAAAACAGTGCAGGGAGTTTGGGAAAAAACGAATTGATCTTATTAGAGGAAGCTCTTAAGAGAGGATTGTTTGTTTCTATCACTACAGAAGGGATAACAGTGCCAAGATTTTTTCGTGACAAAATCGAGGAGCTAAATAGAGATTATCATGGACGTGTTGGTTATACTGTTTCTTTAGATGGTAGTACAGAAGAAATTCACAGAAGATTGAGAAAGAACATTTCTTTTGAAAGAGTTGTAGGGTTCATAAAATATCAGCTCCAAAGAGGAATTTATGTAGAAACTAATTTTGTAGCTCATGAAGGTAATTTGAATGACTTAGAAGCTTATGTGAGATTTTGCGCAGAAGATCTTGGAGTGAAAAAAATTAACATTCTTCCTCTTCAAGAAGTTGGAGCAGCTTTGCAGAATAATGTTTTACCCAGTAATCTTGTAAGTCTTGTGGATGCTATCATTCTAACTTATGAAAATGGATCTGAAAAAGTAAAAAAAGCATTAGATCATACAATAGCCGCTTATGTTGCTAAATTTAAAAAAAGAACGGAAAATACAGCTTGTGAGGGTTGTCCTGCAGGAAGCAGGCATATGTTAATGATTGATTGTAGAGGTGATGTTTATCCGTGCAATAGTTTGAGAGATGAAAAATACAAGATAAGAAATATAAGTGGTTTAGTACTTGATGATTTATATGAAAGTGATAGATTTAGAGATGTTAAAGAAAGCATACCATCTGCAGAAGGAATAGAGTCTCCTCTAAATTTTGGCTGTCCAAAAATTATTCAAAAAAGGTCTGAAGAATACAAAGCTGCGCTGCTGCATTTGAATTCTCTCCTTGAGAAATCAGGCATTGATACTGAGAGGATTGAAAAACAAGGAAAAAGAATTTGCTATGCGCGGACTTTCTGATATGAAAGAGGTATAGTGATATTGAAGTTTTCATTCTCGCTCTATTTATGCAATCTTTTTAAATCAGCCATATATCCTTATTGTTATGTCTAAGTTTCCAAGACTTTTAGGTAAAGCAGTATTAAGTCCGATGGCTGGAGTTACTGACGTAGCGTTCAGAGCATTATGCAAAAAGTACGGCGCTTCATTAACTTATACTGAATTCATTAGCAGTGCTGCGATTGTCCGTAATAGTAAAAAATCTTTTGATCTTGTAAAGACTGATGATTCTGAGATTCCAGTTGCTGTTCAGCTTTTCGGTAGTAATATAGATGAAATTGTTGGTGCTGCAAGAATACTGGAAGATAAGTTTGACATTATTGATGTTAATTGCGGCTGTCCTGCTTGGAAAGTCATCAAGACAGGAGCAGGGTCTGAGTTATTGAAAGATCCTGAGAAAATTTCAAAGTTCGTCAATAGATTGGCCTCTTCAATAAGCAAGCCAGTGACTGTCAAGATAAGAGCAGGAATTGACGAGAATAAAATAAATGCTGTTGAAGTTGCAAAGATTATTGAGGATGCTGGGGCAAGTGCTGTTGCAATTCACGGAAGAACTCAGGAGCAGGGGTATAAAGGAAAAGCAGATTGGACTGTAATTAAAGAAGTTAAAGAAAATGTGAATATTCCTGTTATCGGCAATGGAGATATTTTCAGCCCAGAAGATTTTCTCGATAAGCTTGAATTTTCTAAAGTGGATGATATCATGATTGCACGTGCAGCTATTGGAAATCCTCAGATTTTCAGCCAGATTGAAGATTATTTGAAACGAGGTTCTTATGAGAAAAAGAATAATCTTGAGATTTTTTCAGAATATCTTGATCTCGCGCAAAAGCATGACATTCCTTTTTTGCTTGTGAAAAACCATGCAACTTATTTTACCAAAGGTCTTGTGGGAGGATCAAGAATAAGGCAAGATATTAACAAATGTAAAAACATTGAATCTGTGAAAAATGCGATTTCAGAAGCTATTTCTTTAAATTTGACCGTATGATTTAAATACTGATATTGTAAAAGTTATTGAATGAATATGAATCAAAAGAAGTTAGGATTTGGTCTTTTAGCATTATCAGTTATATTGATAATCATATTAGTATTTGTAAAAATTCAAGATGATAAGCAGGGAGCTTTTCTCTGTGAGCTGGTTGCTAAGGATCCTAACTTGACAATGGCAGAATGCCCTGCTCATGAAAGAACTAATTCTTGGCTTATAATGGCTGCTTTTGGTTTTGCTTTTTTAATACTTGCTTCAGGAGTTTATTTAGTTATGGCTCAAGCTTCAAAGAGATCAGATGATGCAAAAGACGATAGCGGTTCAAAGAATAGAAAAGAAGATAATTTAAACAAAAAGGAGAATCGCATATCAGAAGCAGACATTTCAAAGCTTGATTCAGATGAAAAGAGAATTTATGATCTTCTCAAGTCAAAGGATGGTTCAATGTACCAAAGTGATATTATGAAAGAGACTCAGATGAGTAAAGTGAAAGTTACCAGAGTTTTGGATAAACTCGAGGGCAGACATATTATTGAGCGTAAAAGAAGAGGTATGACAAATATTGTGATTTTGAAGTGATTGTTTTTGATGATTGTCCTGATTTTTTTTAATTTTTTAAGAAAATCCTGCACTTTTGCATCAGCAAAAGCTGTTTTTTGGTTGAGCCAACAGAACCGAAGTTCTGATGCAACTAGTTTCATACTAATATAGATAAGCTGTTTCATCATAACTTTTGATGAGGTAGTCAAAATGTATGGTTTTAAAAAACAAGTTAATATTGGTTTTGAAAGTGCTGTTGAAAAAGTAAGAATAGAATTAAGCAAAGAAGGATTTGGTGTAATAACTGAGATTGATGTTAAAGCAACATTGAAGAAAAAGTTGGATGTTGACTTTGATAATTATATTATATTGGGTGCTTGTAATCCAAGTTATGCATATAATGCTCTTAACAAAGAGCGGGATATTGGTTTGTTTTTGCCTTGCAATGTTATTATTTATGAGCAAAAAAATAGGGTATTTGTGTCTGCGATGATGCCCAGTAATGTTATCAATCTCATGAATAATCCTGAACTTGAGTGCATTGCTAATGAAGTTGAGCCTAAGCTTAAAAGGGTTGTTGATAATATATAAGCGTTATAAAAATTTGGGAGTGTGATGAAACATGAAAAAGATTATTTTGCCGATTATTGTTCTGGTTTTGTTTTTTGTTCCTCTTGTTTATGCAGAGGATTTTTCAAGAGCAGAAAGCTTAATTCAGTCAAAAGTATCCTGCAAGGGTTTATTGCAGGAGGATCTTGAAGATATAGGAGATTATTATATGGAGCAGATGCATCCAGGTAAGCTGCATGAGATAATGGATCAAAGGTTAGGAGGAGAAGGTTCAGAAGCTCTAAGAAATGTGCATATTGCTTTAGCAAAGTCTTTCTATTGTGGAGATCAGAGTATGCTGTCTAGTGGGATGATGAGTTCCATTCTTGGTAGAAGTTATGGCTTAAGAAATTCAAACAGTACAAGTTCAAATTTAGGAGGTTTTAACATGATGGGATATAATAACTACAGCTACGGAATGATGGGTGGTTATGGCTTTTTTTGGATGTCAGTATTATGGATTTTATGGCTTGCTTTAGCTGCATTCATATTTGGAGCAATATTTTGGTGGACTTATAGATTAATCATTAAAGAGAATAAAGAAAAAGAATCTAAGAGAAGGTGATTTAAATGGCTGAAAACGTTAAGTTAAACGAACTTGCTTTAGGATACGCTGGAGCAATATTAGCAGGAGCTCATATGCTTTTGCTAGGAGTACTTAGTATGTTAG
>CAZDUE010000050.1:616-994 GCA_964508575.1 uncultured Methanosarcinales archaeon | reverse complement strand
TAGGACTATATCAAGGTGCTGTTTCTCAGATGCAGCAGCTTCATATGTTTTTTTCATTAAGTCCTGTGGGAATTTTAACAGGAGTTATTGAAGGTGCAGTTTTAGGATTTATTTCATTGTACGCTCTTGCTTGGGTTTATAATAAATTTGCTTAATTCTTTCTTTTTTTAGAAAAGAATAAAAATAGGCAGTATAATACAGTATTATGAGATTTAAAAACCGCATTTTTTTATTCATTTTGATTGCACTTGCTTTTTTCTTGTCTTCTTGTTCTCGTGATCCTTTGAATGACACTTTGCAGAGCCATGAGAATATTGCATTGCATACTCACACTAAGCTTAGTATAGAAATCCTCGGAAAGAATGAAACTCTTCCTAA
>CAZDUE010000050.1:0-606 GCA_964508575.1 uncultured Methanosarcinales archaeon | reverse complement strand
AAAATACAGGTATTGATCAAAAAGGGATGAAATTTATACATACTCATGATTCTTCTGGAGAACTGCATTTAGAACCAACCTATCCTCATCAGTTTTTTTTAAAAGATTTTTTTGTCATCTGGAATAAAAATTTCAATAATTCATGTATTTTGGAATATTGTTCTAATTCTACTCACTTGATGAAGGTTTATGTTAATGTTGTTCAGTCATTAAATCCTGAGAATCTGCCTTTGGAAAATGATGATGATTTAAGAATTGTTTTTGAGAAGAGATGATAAGGGGTTCTGATTACTTTCAGTATTCTGTTTGTTTTTTGGCTTATATGTAACAGTCTTTCATAAGATTTAAATAAGCTCAAATTTTACGATTCTGAAAAAGATGTTAATTCATCCTGTTAAATTAGTTTAGAAAAGTTTTGAATATTTTGAATAAAATTAGGTGGAACTTAAGAAAATAATTAAAAGGAGGCAGAAAATGAACTTTTTGGTTTTATTGATTATTTCTTATATTTCAGGAATTTTGACTTTTTTAGCTCCTTGTACTTTACCTTTGGTTCCATTGTACTTGTCAGTTTGCATGAAGAATAGTTTTCGATCTTTGAAGATT
>CAZDUE010000049.1:0-10589 GCA_964508575.1 uncultured Methanosarcinales archaeon | reverse complement strand
TTGGAAAATACTTTGCAGATCCTGACGGTGATGAACTTGAGATGAGAGCAGTTTCGAATCCAAAGAATATAACAATAATAATCAACAAAGGCAAAGTGACATTCATTCCAGATAAAGGATTCAGAGGAGTGCGAAAAGCATCATTCTTTGCAACAGACGGAAAAGCATTTGCTGTAAGCGATGAATTCTATATTATTGTCAGAGAATAAAATTAATGACATAATACTTATCATTTAACACAATAAAAAATCTTAAATACTCAGAGCTCTTAACTGCCAATATGAGAGATATAAATAAAAAACAGAATTTTAATGTAATGCAGAATTTTAATATAAAAACAATCCCTGAGCTTGATATCTGTGTTCTGGGAGCTTTGGAATTATTAAATTCTCAAAAAATTCCTAAAATAGAAATAAAATATAAAAGACCGTTAGTTGTAGGGAGCGGAAATGCAGAAGCAACTGCGAGAATAATATTTTCTGATAAAGATGCAATATTCGCAAACGAAAGTGATTTTGAGAACAAACTAAAGATGATAAAAGAGATTGATGGAGTTGTAATAGTCTCTGCAAGCGGAGGAAAGCACGCCCCAATAATTGCACAAGTTTCAAAAAAGTATAAAAAAAATATCACACTTATAACAAACACTAAAAACTCAGACGCTTTAAAATATTCTGACAAAGAGTATGTTTTTCCAAAACAAAAGGAGCCATATACGTATAATACTTCAACATATTTGGGAATGATACTTGGACATACTAAAGAATCTCCTCAAAGAATTTATGAATATCTTGAAAAGATCGACCTGATAAATTTTGATGAAACAAAAAAATTCAACAAGTATTTTGTAATTTTACCTCCTGAATTTTCTGAATTCAAAAGAATGATACAAGTCAAGTTTATCGAACTATTTGGAAGGCAAATTGCAAGAGATGTTGAAACTTCTGAATATGTTAAACATGCTACTACTGTTATTCCTGCAGAAGAAATGTTCATAGTTTTTGGAAATGACAAAAAAGTTTATGGAAAAAAACAGATAAACATACCAATTCCGAAAGATGCAGATTATGGCATGATGGTTGCAATAGGATACTATGTAGTTGGAAAAATACAACGAAAACATCATCCTTGGTTCAAGGAGAACATAGATGAATATTCGAAAAGAGCCTCAAAACTTTTTAACAGCACAATAAAGCCGATAGTTGATTGAACTTATAGATTATCATTAGATTATTATTAAAAAAAAATCAGGTGGACAAATGAAAATAGGATTTGTAGGACTAGGAAGAATGGGAATGAACATGGTTCTTAATTTGCTAGAACATAAGCATCAAGTTGTAGCATTCAACAGAAGCCCTGAAAAAACCGAAGAAGCTGAAAAATACGGAGCAATTCCTGCTTATACGCTTGAAGAAGTTGTAAGCAAACTGCCAAATCCTCGAGTTGTATGGCTCATGATAAATGCAGGATCCCCGGTTGATGAACATATTGAAAAATTGATTCCTCTGCTTGACAAAGGAGATATAATTATTGATGGAGGAAATTCTTATTTTGAAGACTCGAAAAGAAGACATTCTTATTTGAAGAAAAAAGGAATAAACTATCTTGATGTTGGAACATCAGGAGGAATTTCTGGAGCAAGAAAAGGAGCATGCATGATGATCGGAGGAGACCAAGAAATATTCAAAAAAGTTGAGATTTTGTTTAAAGATATGTGTGTAAAGAATGGGTATGGTTACATGGGAAAAACAGGATCTGGCCATTTAGTTAAAGCAGTGCACAATGCTGTAGAATACGGAATGATGGGCGCTATTGCAGAAGGAATGAATCTTGTGAATGAATATTCTTCAGAAAATAAAACTAATACTGACATGAAAAAAGTAGCTCAAACATGGAGCAATGGCAGTATTGTATCCTCAAGTTTAATGTCATGGCTGGAACAAGGAATGAACCGAGATTATTTTGACGAAGTATTTGGAGAAGTTCCTCGCGGAGAAACAGAAGAAGAAATGGAAAAGCTTGAAATCTTAAATAAAAAAGCACCTATGAAAGTTCTAGAAGCTGCTAGAAAAATGCGAGTAGAAACAAGAAAAAGTCCAAATTATCGAGGAAAACTACTTGCAGTAATGAGAAATGAATTTGGCGGACACAAGTTTGAGAGGAAATGATTAAGTATTCTTGAATCCTCGACGAAACATTTATAAACTCAATTTACTATCTACAAGTCATGATAAAGCATTTATGCAGATGTGGTTATGAAAGAATTGAAAACAAAGGAAAAAAGAAGTTTGACGAGCTTTCTAAAACTTGGAAATGTCCCTCTTGCAAGAAAAGTAAGCCCTATTTCATGAGAATTGAATATACTCAAGATTTTGAGTCTGCGCCTCTTATAAAAGCATCTTATCATAGCACGAAAGAATGGAAATTAGATCCTAAAAAGTGCTTCTTCACAATAAAGCCGTTTCATGATGAAAAAGTAATCCGAGTCAATTATTATATGATTGAGAATGGAAAACACAAATTAAAGCTAAGAATAGAAGGAAAAAATGGGGAAGACATTTACAATACAATAATCAAGAATAAACTAATATCAAGCTTGCAGCATGCTTCTTATCTTGGATATGAACTTGCAAAAGCAGAATTCTCATTAAAACAAGGAATTCCTTATGTTCAGGATGATCCGATACACGAGTATAATAAAGTAAAACTTTAAGATGCGTCTTTAGAACTCAATTCTCCTTGAACCAATTAATAGTCTCTTTCAATCCCTGCTCTAAGCTTATTTCCGGCTTCCAGTTAAGAATTTTCTTCGCAAGATTAATATCTGGTCTTCTTCTAGCAGGATCATCTTTAGGAAGATCTTTAAAAACAAGTTTAGATTTTGACTTTGTTAATTTTTTTATAATTTCTGCAAATTCAATAACGGTATATTCATCAGGATTTCCAAGATTTATAGGTCCTGTGTAATTTTGCTTTAGCTCCATGAATTTAATAATTCCAGAAACAAGATCAGAAACATAGCAAAAGCTTCTTGTCTGTTTTCCATCACCAAAAACAGTAATATCCTGATTCTTTAAAGCTTGACTGATAAACGCTGGAACAATACGTCCATCATCCTTTCTCATTCTAGGGCCATAAGTGTTAAATATCCTTATAATCTTTATTTTAACATCATACTGCCTATGATAAGAGAACATTAAAGCTTCGCTGAACCTTTTTGATTCATCATAACAAGCTCTAGGACCTATACAATTAACATTACCCCAGTAACTCTCTTTTTGAGGATGCTCCAAAGGATCGCCGTAAACTTCTGAAGTTGATGCAAAAAGGATTTCACAATTATTCTTGCGGGCAAGTTCAAGCATATTATAAGTCCCGAAAGAGCCGACTAACATGGTTGGAACTGGATCGCGAACATAATCAATAGGACTAGGTCTAGAAGCGAAATGCATTATGTAATCACACTTAATATTTGATTTATTGATATTATCAATATTCACAATATCATGATTCATAAACCTGAATTTAGAATTTTTCTTAAGATGCTTAATATTATTTTCATTAGCACAAGCTAAATTATCCATGCAAATAACTTCTGTAATCTTATTATTTTTTAAAAGATGCTCGCATAGATGACTGCCAATAAAACCAGCTCCTCCTGTGACTAAAACTTTCATTTATTTTTTCACCAATATCATTTCACCGGCATTATTCAAATTATTTTCAAATTACTTTTTAGCATTTATACTTTCAACAACAATCTTAAGACCTTTTTCTAAACTAGTTTTCGGCTTCCAGTTCAACTCACGCTGAACAAGAGAAATATCATAAACCATTTTTTTAATATCGCCTGGAACAGCGTCTAATTTCTTCGGCTTTGGATTGAATCCTGAAACCCACGCAAGCTTTTCATATAACTCATTTAATGTGATTTCAGTGCCTGTTCCTATATTAAAAATTTTTGACTTGCCTTTAATTTTCAACGCAGAAAGATTTGCAGAGACAACATCATCGACAAATATGAAGTCTCTTGTCTGTTTACCATCACCGAAAATTGTTGGAGTCTTTTTCTGCAATAAAAGATTGGCAAATAAGAAAATAACTCCTGCCTCTCCTTTATATCCTTGACGAGGACCATAAACATTTGCATATCTTAAAATTACATACTCAATGCCTTTGTTTTTTTCATACCATTTAATGTACTCTTCAGCTCCTGCTTTTGAGAGACCATAAGGACTTTTAGGATTCAATGGATGGGATTCTGACACTGGCAAAAAAACTGGATCTCCATAAACAGCAGCAGAACTTGAAAAAATTATTTTTTTTACTCCATTTCGAGACATTGCTTCCAGAATACTTATTACTCCCAACATATTCACTTCAGCATCCTTCATAGGGTTTTCTATTGAAGAACGTACATTTATCTGAGCTGCAAGGTGAAAAACAGCGTCTGGCTTTTCTTTTTTAAAAATCTCGTGAACTTTATCAAAGTCTTGGATATCCGCATTGCAAAATTTAGTCCCTTTAGGAAGGTTATCTTTAGAGCCAGTTTCAAGATTATCGATAACTATTACTTCGTGCTTTTCTTTTATTAAAGCTTCTGCAATATGGCTTCCTATAAAACCTGCACCGCCTGTAACAATCACTTTCATAATATCACCTTACACTAATTTTTTTAGCTAAATTAAATGGTAAAATCATTCAAATTCATTCACATCATTCGTAATGAATCTCTGATGAATCTCCCACATTAAGTCGTCTGAATCTGTCTGTAACTTTTGAATTTGATCCAATTATTGAATCTGATAAGATGCAGCTTTTAACTTTTGCATTGCTGTCAATTATACTGTTCTTAATTACAGAACTTTCCAAAAAAACATTATCAGATATACTTACATTAGGACCGATGATGCAATTTTCAATTTTTGAATTCTTGCCAATCCAAACAGGAGGAATTATGATAGATCCTTGTATTGATTTTTGATTGTTTTCATACTTGCTTAACAAAATCCTATTAGTTTCAAGAAGAGTCTCGGGCTTTCCTGTATCTAACCACTCGTCAACTTTTCCAACTTCCAATTTTATTCCGTTCTCGAGCATTATGACAAGAGCATCTGCAATCCTGTATTCTCCTTTACTGGATTTTTTATGATTTATGACTTTATCCAGAGCATCAAATACTGCCCTGCTGTCTTTAAAATAATAAAGACCTATTGCAGCGAGATTTGATTTAGGATGTTCTGGCTTTTCTTCTACTTCTATGACAATATTATTTTTCACAGTGACAATTCCGAATCTTTTTGGATCTTGAGTTTCGTGAACAAACATTATCCCGTCATTTTTCGTTTTTTTTATATTGCTAAGATCTGCTTCAAAAATAGTGTCCGAAAAAACTATGATGATGTCTTCATTAACATAATCTTTTGCCAAACTAACTGCATGACCATCACCTAAAAGTTCTTTTTGCTCGATAAATGTTGCTTTTAAATCATGATCTTTATAATTTTCCTTTACAAAATCCTTGATTTGATCTCCCATATCCCCTATGATGAAAATAAATTCATTAACACCCAAAGGATTTATCCTATCAATAATATGAGCGAGAACGGTTTTTCCAGCCACATGAATCAATGGCTTTGCCTTGCTATACGTATGAGGCCTCAATCTTGTTCCTTTTCCCGCCAATGGTATTATTGCTTTGATATTCTCACCTTCCAATACTTTCATATTTTATTCCTAATAATCTAAGTTCAACAGGATCAAAAATGTTTCTTCCGTCAATTATTAATGCAGTATTCATTAAGCTTTTTATTTTTTTCATATCTAACTCGCGAAATTCATTCCACTCTGTCAATATTAAAAGGGCATCTGAATTTTTAGCAGCTTCATAAGGATCTTTAGAAAATTCTATTTGTGAATCTGAATGTGAATCTGAAAAAAGCTTTTTAGCATTATCCATGGAGACGGGATCATAAACTCGAACTTTTGCTTTTTCTTTTAATAAAAGTTTTATTACATCTAAACTTGGAGCTTCTCTTATGTCATCAGTGTTAGGCTTGAAACTTAACCCTAGAACGCAAATATTTTTTCCAGAGATGTTGATATGTTTAGCTAATTTCTCGACAATTCGAGTCTTCTGCTTCTCATTAACCTTTTCTACTGATTCGAGAATTGAGAGATTATAATTATTTGCCTTGGCTGTATCGATAATTCCTCGAACATCTTTAGGAAAACAACTTCCCCCATAGCCGATTCCTGCATTCAAAAAAGCATGCTTACCTATTCTTTTATCGAGTTTCATACCTTCAGCAACTTTTGAAATATCCGCGCTCACTAATTCAGAAAAATTTGCGAGATCATTTATAAAAGAAATCTGAGCTGCAAGATATGCATTGCTGGCATATTTTATCATTTCAGCACTATTTATATCAGTAACAAGTATTGTGGATTTCAAAGGAGCATACAACTTTTTTACTGTTTCTACAGCTTCTATATGCGCTCCGTGAACACCGTCACCATTTCCTATAACTATACGATCAGGGTGCATAAAATCATGGATTGCGTTTCCTTCACGCAAAAATTCAGGATTTGAAACAACATCGAAATTTCCTTTATAATTTTGCGTTATTGTTTTTGCAACAATATTGCCAGTTCCAACAGGCACTGTGCTTTTATTAATAATAATTTTGTAAGAATCCATGTTTTTTGCAATCAATTCAGCAGCTCCTTTTACATAATTTAAGTTCACGCTGCCATCATCATTAGAAGGAGTTCCAACAGCAATGAATATTATCTCAGAATTCTTTACAGTTTCTTCTGGATCATTAGTGAAAGCAAGTCGGTTTTTAATTTTAGAATTCCTTTCAACCATTTCTTTAAGTCCTGGCTCGTAAATGTGAATTTTGCCGTTATTTAAAGCATCAATCTTAGTTTTATCAATATCATAGCAAATAACTTGATTTCCTAATTCTGCAAGGCAAGCTCCTGTTACTAAGCCGACATATCCCACGCCGAATATTCCTATTTTCATGTTATCTTGAAGAAAACGCAACAAGTTTAAATATCTTACCTTCATCCTACCTTATCCGATAAATTTATATATTTGTTTATCATATCATTTTGATTGAATCTCATGAAAGAAAAAATAAGCATAACAATCGAGAAAGAGATACTTAAAAAAATAGATGAATATATTGACAATATAACTATAAGAAATAGAAGCCAAGCAATAGAATTTCTCGCTAGAACTGCAATAGGTGAAAAAAGAACTGCGGTAATATTATCAGGAGGAAATGAAGAAGATCTAAAAATAAAAGGTCTTGATATTTTCAGACCTCTAGGGAAATTAAAAAATGAAACAATAATATCCAGAGCAATAAAAAAACTAAGAGAAAGCGATTTTAAAGAGATTTACATCATTGCCAGACATAAAGTATTAACTGGAATTTTTGATATATTAAAAGACGGCTCTGAATTTGGAGTAAAAATCAACTATGTTGAAGAGAAAACATCAAGAGGAACAGCTGATTCCCTAAGATATCTTAAAGCTAAACTAAAAGAACGAGCACTAGTAGTTTACAGCGACATAATCTTTGACAATGTCAATATTGAAGATTTCTGGAATAACCATCTTAATAACCGGAGCAGTGCAACAATAATGCTTACTACTTCTTCAGAACCAGCACATAAAGGCAGTGTAAGAATGCAAGGCACCAAAATAATAGAATTTGTCCAAAAATCAGACGCTGACAGTAACCTCGTATTCTCACCAATCTTCATAATAGAACCAGAAATCCTTGAACGCGAAGGACATAGCCTTGAAACTGAAATATTTCCATCATTAGTGCATAAAGGACTACTAAATGGATATGTAAGCTCAGAAAAAGAAAAACATGTACATAGCAAAGAAGATTTGATATAAACTTTGAATGAACAATTTAGAGCAGGACAAAAATAAGCAATAAAAAATGTTTGTCACACTAATAATTAGCTGCGGTTTTCTTTATGACTAATTATTGTCCACAACTATTTATTAAAAAGTATTTTAAATCAGCTTAAAATATGATTGAAATAAGTCAGTAGGAGGTTAAACCATGGCATCTGTAAATCCAAAAGATAATATCAAAAAAATAGCAAGAAATCTAATGATCGGTATTTTATTATTCATCTTGATATTCAATTCATTTTATGTTATTAACTCAGGACAAGAAGGAGTTTTATTAACATTCGGCAAGGCAAATCCAAAATCAATAGAGCCAGGTCTTCATTTTAAAATTCCCATTATTCAGAACATTATCAAATATGATGTAAGAACTCAAAAATTTGGAGTGGATGATACTGCAGACTCACTAGAGAGTGCTGCAAGTAAAGATCTACAGATTGTTAAAGTACGACTTGCTGTAAATTATCATTTATCACGAGGCAAAGCTCCTGTAATATATAGTGAAGTCTCCACCTCAAATTACGGAGTAGAAGATACTGTTATCCTTCCAACACTTCATGAAGCCACAAAAGCATCAGTTGCACAATTTAATGCTGCTGATCTCATAAATAAGCGTGAAGCTGTAAGAACAGAAATTGAGAATTTATTAAAAAACAAGCTTAATCAGTATAATGTCATAGTTGAACAAGTTTCAATAACAGACTTTGATTTCAGCGAACAATTCAACCAAGCTATCGAAGCTAAAGTTACAGCAGAACAACAAAAATTGAAAGCAGATAATGACTTGCAAAGAATCAGAGTGGAAGCAGACCAAATAAGAGTAAGAGCAGAAGCCCAAAGAGATGCTGCAATTGCAGAAGCAAAAGGAGAAGCTGAAAAGGTCAAACTTGTCCAAGAACAATTACAAAGAAGCCCTAATTATGTAGATTACATAAGAGCAACAAAGTGGGATGGAAAATATCCAACATTCTACATGACAGGAGATTCAAAAGCAGTTCCTTTGCTAAACATTCCAATAAATACAGAAAACTCAAAATAGCCAAAGGACGCAGAAAGCTTTATAAATCCCTAATTTTACCCAGCATATAGACGGCCATAGGGGCTTGGTCACACGGGTTCCCATTTCGAACACCCCAGTTAAGCAAGCTTCCGTTTCTGTGTGTACTGTGCTCAGTCATGGGAAATCAGAAAAGCTGTCTACTTTTTTTAAAATAAGGATAAAAGCATGATAATGTCTTCTAAAGATGAAAAACTTGAACAAATAATAGATCAAGTTACTGTATTTATTAATCCTGAAAATATAAATTCATCAGCAACAGCTCCTGTGAGAGCAACATTATTGTTAGAACTCGTACAGTTAAAAGAGAACGGAAAAAGAACAGACCTTTGGGTGTACTATATCCATTTACACAGCCGTAGAATTAACAGACCTTTTTACATGAGCAGAAATGAAGAAGAAGCTTTAAGATTCTTTGAATTTTACAGAAAAGAAATAGAAGCAGGAGGATACGTTTTTGAAGTTAGAACTTAAACTTTTATAAGTTTTATATAATTGCTGAACATTCTTATTTTCTATGCAAATGCTTGAGAACATCTTGGATAAGATTCAAACTTCTAAACTTGAAACATTACAAAGAGCTTTTAAGAAAACTGGCGATAGGCAATTCAAAGAAATGCAAATGGTAGAGTATGAAAGATCAGGAGAATATTCAGGAGCTGCTAAAGCAGCAGAAGAACTTGGGAAAAAAGATTTAGCTTTAATGTATAAACAAATGCAAACTATGGTTTTTGATTCTTGAAAATATCACTTTAGTCTTATCATTTATTTGCATGACATAAGGAATAAATAATACTATTTAATGTTTAGTACTCTATAACTTCAATCTCTTCAATTCTTGAGAAATGATTTTTATTTCTAGTTATTATTTTGTTGCAGCCATTTACTAACATTATTGAAGCAATGATACAATCATTCTGGTCAATTTCTTTACCTTTTTTTATTAATTGAGATTTAATCTCTGCTGCTTTCTTACCCCAGTTTTCTCCTGATAGAATTTCTATATCTTTGAAAAAGTCTTCTGCAATCAATTTTTCTTTTTCTGATTTTTTAAGATATATTCCGATAAAAACTTCAAATACATTAAGCTCAGTTGAGACTAATTCATCTTTATGTTTAATTACCATATTAGCTGCTTTTTCATCTCCTCTCAAAGCATCTATTATGCAATCAGAATCAATACAAATCATTTCATCATTCTCTCCACTTTATTAATAAGTTCTTTATCAGATTTTTTCCTTAAATCTTTAATGATATTCTTAATATCTTCTGCTTCTGAATCAGACATGTTCCAAGCTCCTATGTATTTAGTTATATCTTTTTTTGCTGACATTCTTCTAATTACATCAGAAAAACTTTCATCCTTGCGCTTAGCTTTTAAAAGTATTTCATATGCATCATCCATTATTGAGATTGTTTTAGTTCCCATACATATATGTGTATGTGTACATGTATTTAAACTTTCCTCAAATTAGCTACAAAAAATCCCTGAGTTCTAGATTTATGAGGCCAAAGTCTTAAGCACTTTTCAAGTTCTGGATTTAATTTTTCATTAAAAACTTCAGTAAGCCCAGAACTTCCAATTCCTAA
>CAZDUE010000048.1:0-10593 GCA_964508575.1 uncultured Methanosarcinales archaeon | reverse complement strand
ATTCTTATAGTCTTCATTGGTTGTATTATGCTGTTTTAGGTTTTTATTTTTGGAAGAAATGATTCATTCTAATTTCTCAAGCTCTTCCTCTACTCTCGCCAAGAGCTATTCCTGATGCAATGAGATGTGATACTCTGATTGGTTCTGGTATGTTAGATGATGTGCAAGACAATGTTAAAATTTCTTTGACTTTTTCTGGACTTATGTTAGCACATTGAAAATGTATATTTCCTCTGTTTGTTTTTCCAGAGTATATTGTGCCTGCTTTTTTTATTGTTTCAAGTTTTTTTTCGTGGTTTGGGACATTAGAAAGTGCTTTTTCTATTTTTTCCATGTTTGGAAGGTTTCGCATTACTGTTATGACTGGAAGTTTTGTTTTTTTTGATAACTTTTTTATATCAACAATATTAAATCCTCCGAATGCGATTCCATCTATCATTATTATTTGGAGTTGTGATCTGTGTCTTGAGTTATTTATCATTTTTATCAATTTGCTCGTAGAATCAGCACCATCAACAGTTATTTTGGTAGAAATCACTCCATCAAGCAGTGTTCCTCCTCTGAAAATAGTCCCTATGACCAGAACTTTGCTTTTTTTAGATTTATCAAAAGGGCTGTCGTCTATCCCGAGAATTCTTATTTCTTTTTTTATTATTTTTTCATCTATTTTCATTTTAATGTTTTTTTCTGCAGAAACTGATAAATCCTGAATGGCCTATTGCCTGCGATTTAGGTCTTATTTTTCTGCCGTCAAGCTCCCATTCTCGTTCTATTATTTCGCAAGTTTTTATATAATGAAAATCTTGTTTTAATATCTCGCTGATGAAATCCGAAGATTGCGGTAAAGTGGGAGAGTAAGAAACTAAAAAGCCGCCTGTTTTTAATGTTTTTTTTGCATTTTCAACAGCAAGCCATGGTTCTGGAAGGTCAAAGATTATTACATCTAGATTTTTCTCTTCAATGGATTCGTAGACGTCCTTGTTCTTTATTTTAAGATTCTTTAGTTCAAGCATCTCTTTGTTTTTCTGAGCGATTTGGAAAAAATCCTCTCGTTTCTCGTATGAAATGACTTCTTTTGCAATATTTGCCAGCATGCAGGCTAAAGCTCCTGATCCAGTTCCAGCATCTAGAACTTTACTTTTCTTGCCTATTCCAGTTTCAGATATTATCAGTCCAATATCCTTTAAAGGAATTATCTGAGGTCCTCTTTTTATTCTGGAGTAAGAATCAGAAAATGCTGCATCAAGCACAATTGCTTCTTTTCCTGTGTTTGTTTTTACTTTGCCATTCTTTTTCATATCAGAAGCTTTTATGAAACCGAATTGTGAATGGTAATCTTTAGATGTGTCTCTGACAAAAAAAGTTTTTTCTTCGCAGACTATTATTTTTGAGCTCATATACTTCACTGTGTACAAACAAGTGGTTTAGTTTAAAAAGTTATTGATGTGTTCTGTTTTGTTAATGTCATTCTAAAGATTTTTAAATAACGTTCTATAACTGAGTTATCATGTTATACATCATAGGTCTTGGTTTAGGAGATGAACAAGATGTAACTTTGAAAGGTTTGGAAGCTATAAAAAAATGTGATTTTATTTATTTAGAAAACTATACCTCTATGCTTAATTGTTCTGTTAAAGATCTTGAAAAATTGTATGGTAAAAAAATAATTTTAGCTCCTAGAAATTTAGTTGAGGAACAAGATGAGATTATTGATAATGCTAAAAACTCAGAGGTTGCTCTTTTAGTCATAGGAGATGCGCTTAGCGCAACAACTCATATCTCGATAATGATTAAGGCAAAAAATCAAAATATTAAAGTCAAGATAATTCATAATGCTTCTATTTTTACAGCAGTTGCAATTACTGGGCTTCAGCTTTACAGATTTGGCAAAACAACAAGCATTCCATTTCCTGAAAAGAGTTTTGCTCCTGAAACAGCTTATGATGTTTTTAAGAACAATAAAATGAATAATTTGCACACTCTTTTTTTGTTGGACATAAAGCCAGAAAGATTAATGTCTTGTGATGAGGCAAAAGAAATATTGTTGAATATCGAGAAAAATAGAGAAGAAAAAGTACTAAGCAAAGAAACTAAATGCTTCTGTTGTGCAGCTCTTGGCACTGATGAGCAGGAAGTAACTTACTGTGATTTAGGAGAAAAATCAAATCTAACAAAATTCCCTCAATGCCTGATAATTCCCGTTGAATTACATTTTTCCGAGCAAGAATTTATTGATGAGTTTTTTTTGTTGAAAAAACAACAAATTTTATAAACAAAACTTTGAATCTGCTGTCATAAAGCCCCGTAGTGTAGTGGCCAATCATCTCAGCCTTTGGTGGCATTTTTATGCTAAAGAAAGCTGGGGACCTCGGTTCGAATCCGGGCGGGGCTATTTTTTTTTTAAAACAATGCGAATGTCATCAAAATGAAACAAGTCCATCAAGGAGCAGAAGCGATTATTTATGAAGATGCACATAATAATATTATCATCAAAGATAGGATAAGTAAAAATTACAGAATTAAAGAGCTTGACATTTCAATCAGAAAATTTCGAACAAAGAGAGAGGATAAAGTTCTTAGAAAACTTGAAGAGCTTGGTGTGAGCGTTCCTAAACTTTTAAGAGTTGATGATTTCACAATTGTCATGGAAAACATCAAGGGGGCTAAGCTAAAGGATGTTTTGATAAACTATGATATTAAAGATAGTGACTGCAAAAAAAATTGCAAAAAATACTTTCAAGACCTGGGCAGAATTGTAGCAAAAATGCACTCTAACAGCATAATTCATTCTGATTTGACAACTTCGAATATCATTATAGATAAATCTGGCGATTTGGTCATGATTGACTTCGGGCTTTCTTTTTTCTCTCAAAAAGTAGAAGACATGGCTGTTGATATTCATCTATTTAAAGAGACTCTTTCAGCAACTCATCCTGATTTTTATGATATTGCTTTCAAAGAATTCTTGAGAGGTTACAATTTTAGTTTATCAGAAAAGGTTATTAAAAGATTAGATATTGTGGAATCTAGAGGAAGGTATAAACAAGATAGGATTAAAAAAAGTTTTTCTTGAAAAATATTAATCAAGCTATTTCAAAAAATTCTATTCCTTGAGATCTTAAGAATTTTTTCATGTCTACAACATGAGGATTGTATACTGTATAGAGATAATGTTGGATTCTTCTTCTTTCTGTGAATGTTAAAGGTTTTTGATATTTTGGCTTAGTCACTAGGTGAATCAGATATTCTGCTTCTTTTTCACCCAGCACTAGCCGTGTGTTTTCTATTTTTTCAAAAAATCCCTTAACTGTTGTTTGGTTCATATTTCAGACCACCCTCTCAGATAATCTTTCATACCTTCGTTCTTTATTTCCTCGTATGTTTCAATACGGATTAGTTTATCCATACATACCACCCCCTAGGTTAACAAGTTCTTCCCGGACATCTTATATTTACATACTTCGGGCAACGAAGAAAAATTAAAAGCCAAGTCAGTTGAATTTATTATTTACAATGCTTGTCTTTGTAATAAGTATATAGTTAAGCTACTATATAAACCCTTTACATATACCCTATATGCCTCTCAGAGATTCCAAGTAAATTTAAACTTTTTTATTATATTTTTCTTCTTTCTTATTATGCTTTTTTAAGAGCATTTTAGTTTATTTTTATTCCAATTCATCTTACACCAACAGTAATTCATTTCATACCAACAGGAAACTATAAAAACAAACAATCATTCTATCTGTGAATGGAAATTGATACTCCTAAAGGGACAAAGGATGATATGCCTGAGGATAAGATTCTTCTTAATAAGCTGATGGATGATATTAGAAACACTTTTGAGATTTACGGATATTCTCCAATTGATACTCCTGCTATTGAGAGATTTGATGTTCTTTCATCAAAGTACACAGGGGGATCAGAAATACTTAAAGAAACATTTAAGCTTACAGATCAAGGGAATAGAGCTTTAGGGTTAAGATATGATCTTACTGTTCCTTTGGCTCGTGTTATCAGCATGCATCCTGATCTTAGAATGCCTTTCAAGAGATATCATATTGCTAAAGTTTGGCGAGATGGTCCTGTCGGCTTAGGACGGCTTCGAGAGTTTTGGCAGTGTGATGTTGATGCAATTGGTATAAAAAGCATGATTGTTGATGCTGAACTTATTGCAATTGCTTCCAGTATATTATCAAAGTTTAATCTTAGGTTTTCTGCCAATGTTAATAATCGCAAATTATTGAATGGAATTCTGATAGAAGCAGGGATATCAGAGAATCAAGATCGTGCAATTCTAATTATTGACAAATTAGAAAAGATTCATGATTCAGGAGTCAGGCAGGAGCTTAGTGTTTTCCTAAGTAAAGAACAGATTGATAAAGTTCTTGAGTTAATTTCAATTAAAGGAAATAATGAGAAAATACTTTCCACAATAAATTTACATATTAAAAATGAAGAAGGCAGGCAGGGAATTAAAGAATTGAAGGAGCTCACAGAGTATTGCAAATGTTTTGGAGTAAATCCTAGAATTAATCTTTCTCTTGCTCGCGGATTAGCATATTATACTGGAACTATTTACGAGTTTTTCTTGGAAAATTCTGAAGTTAAAAGTGCTGTTGCTTCAGGGGGAAGATATGATAAGATGATTGGATCTTTAGTTGGAGGATCTCGCGAGTTTCCTGCTGTAGGCATAAGTATTGGTGTTTCAAGATTATTTGAAGTTCTTAAGACAGAAAACAGAAAATCTGTGACTGATGTTTTCATAACTCCAATCGGGGTTCTTAAAGAAGCTATAGAGATTGCTCAAGTTCTAAGGATGAATGGGATTAAGACTGATATTGACATGTTATCTCGAGGACCTAGTAAGAACTTAGACTTTGCAGGAGCTTTGGAAATTCCTTATGTTCTTTTTCTAGGAAAAAAAGAGCTTTCAGAAGGCAAAGTAAAACTTCGTGACATGAGATCTGGAAAAGAAGACTCAATTACAGTTGCAGAGGTTATTGAAAAGTTGAAAGGATGATCTCATTCATTCCTCAAAACTCTCCCTTTGTCAGTACGATTGGTTTTTCATCAACGTAAATTGTGTGTTCTGACTGGCTCACTAATCCTGATTTAACTTCAACAAGAGGAGGGTAATCTTTTATTATTCCTTCTCTCAATAACTGGGTTATTCCATAATTTGCCTTGTTTGTTCCAAATTTTCTTGCAATCCATCTTTGTGCAAATGGAAGATTTTCATAATTATTTATTTCTTTCAGTACATCTCGAGCTATCATGTTTCTTGTTTGTTTTTCTGAGATTATTTGGAAAACTGTTGGTTCCCCTTTTTCATGGATTAATCCAACTCCATTAGTTGCGAATGGCTCTATAGCGACAATCATTCCTTTTTTCAGTATGGATTCATCTCCGTTGTCATAGTTAGGCATTGTCGGTTTTGTATGCACAGTAAATTTATCCAAGCCATGACCTGTTAGATTTCTCACAGGTCTAAATCCATAGCTTTCAATTGTCTGTTCTATTTCTTTTCCTATATCTCTTATTTTTACTCCAATTTCTGCTTTTTTCAGGGCATTATTAAGAGCTTCTCTGCTTGCTTTTATCAGCTCTTTATTTTTTTCATTCTTAGAAAGATCAATAGTTACAGCATTATCTCCTACGTATCCATCAATATGAGTTCCTATGTCTAGTTTTACAAGATCCCCTTCTTTCAATATGGTAGTATCATCGAGAACAGCACATTCATGTGCTGCAGCGCTATTTAACGATATCTGTGCAGGAAATGCCGGCTTTGATCCTGATGAGAGTATTCTTTTCTCAACATCATCAAGAATTTCTCTTATTGAAGCTCCAACTTTTACTTGATTTGCTCCATATTCTAAGCACTCTCGAGCAATACTTCCGGCTTTCTTGTACTTTTCAAGTATCTCTTTAGGAGTTTCTTTATTCAGCTCTTTCATTATATGCGAGAAGTATCATGTTTATTTAAAGATTGTTGCACTTTAAAGATAAATTCTTAATATTTAACCTTTCATAATCTTTGAATTCCTAAATTATTAAACATTATTGCAAAGTTTCTGAAATATAATTCTAAAACAAATCCATTATCTGAATAATTATGAACATACCAAGTTGGGATTTCAATTAGTTCTCCTCTTGGATTGCTGGAGTACTGCCTTAATCTATCAAGTGAAAGAGGATGGTTTGCATCTAATCTTAATTTTCTTTTTTGATCAGGTCTTCTATCTTCTAGTGCAATATTAGAACTGCAATACGAAACATCAACAGATCTTCTTTCTTGATCTGCAAGAACATTTATTTCATCAAGAGATATTTTTTTCCATTCAGCATCCCTGTCAAATATCTTGCCGTCTTGAATTACAATTCTACTTTTATTGCCAAATATTCTTTCAATTTCTATAATATCTTGATCTATTGAAACAGGGACACTTTTTCTGACTTCTTCTGCAAATTCAGGAGTGTAAGCAAATTGAGAAGTATAAACTAAAGGATGTACAGGTATTTCGTGAGGCATTAAAATCTTATTAAATTGTCTGGTCTGTGAGTATAGTTCGCTATATTGAAGTGGAGTTATTTTTCCCATTTTATTTAGATAATTGTAAAACTATATCAAAGCTCCTATCAGTGTTATAATTATCAAAAGTATTGCAATAGATATTCCAATTATTTTGTTGACTTTTTTTGATGTTAGATCATTTCTGATTTTTTTGTTTTGAATTTTTCGCTTCATTTTTTCACATCAGTATATTATCGCAACAACAACTCTTTTTACTTGTTCAAATCTTACTTTTTCAGAGTCATTTACAGGAGCATTATCTCCTTTTGTTATCGCATACCATCCTTTTTGATCAGTTCCTATTTTTACTATTCTGTGGATGATTATTCCGTATTCTGTTTCAAAAGATATTATGTCTCCTTCTTGTAAATCTTTTTCATTTTTTGGGCTTATCTGTATTGCGTTAGCTCCTTGATATATTACTGGCTCCATTGATTTAGTATCTGAAAATCTAGACCATTCCGGATTATCTAGTTTTATTATCACTCTATCGTTGTATACTTGTATTTTTTCTTCACTTATTCTGTCTTTGGGATCTGCTTTATCATGTAAGATCATGAATGAGTTTGATGTTGGATTTTCTATTGGTTTTGATTTTTCATAACTAGCTATTGCTATTGAAAATGTCAATACTATTATCACTGTGATTAAGCCCCAAAATACTAGTTTTCTCATTGTAACCATTAAATAGTAGTATAAATATATAAATGTTGTGTTTTTTTGTGCAAGGTTCTTTAATACGGCAAAAACATCAAAACCTTTTTAATAAGCAAGTTTAACCTTTATCCATGATAATAAAAGGAAAAATAGTTTCGGGCTTTGGCAGGGCAAAAGAATTTATGAACAACGAGCATTACAAGGAACAATTCAATGAATATTTTGATTTTACTCCAGAGCAAGGAACACTCAACCTCGAAGTAGAATCAAATTTTAATATTAAATGGCTTGAAGGGTTTGAAAAGATAGTAATAAAAGGAAGTGATAAAGCATCTCCAAAACTTGGCGCAGTTGTTACTTATAAAATAAAAATAAATGACTCAATTTCAGGAGCATTAATATTTCCTGAAAAGAGTACTCATGAAAAAAACATACTTGAGATTATGGCTCCTTTTAATTTAAGAGAAACATTAAACATCTCAGAAGGCGATGAAATAAAAATTAAGATATTATGATTAAAGATGAAAGAAAATTAAAGGATGAAAACAAAATGAATCAAATGAAAATCGCAATAGTTGTTTCAGAATTCAATTCAGATATGACTTTAGAGATGCTTGAGGAAGCAAAAAGCAAAGCGCAAGAATTGGATATTGAGATTATTAAAATAATCAAAGTTCCAGGAGCTTATGATATTCCTCTGGCTGTGAAGAAGCTTTTGAAAATATCAGAGATAGAAGGAGTTGCGACGCTAGGATGCATAATTAAAGGATCAACAGATCATGACCACGTTATCGCATCATCTACCGCAGAAAGATTATCAGAGCTTTCGCTTGAGTTTGAAAAGCCAGTAACTCTTGGAATAATAGGACCTAATGTTACTAAAGAGCAGGCTTATGAGAGAGTTTCACATTATGCATGTCATTCTGTTGAATCATTGTTAAAAATAAAGAATGAGTTGAAAAATCTAAAAGAGTAATTATGACAAGTTAATTATGCTGAATTAAAAAACATTTCGAGGTTAAAATGATAAATTCCATTGAAGAATCCCTTGATGACATAAAAAAAGGAAAATTTGTGCTTATTGTTGACGATGAAGATCGTGAGAATGAAGGAGACTTAATCATAGCAGCAGAGTTTATTGATGAGAAAAAAATGAATTTTATGATAAGAAACTGCACAGGGATTGTTTGTGTTCCAAGACTTAATGATCTTGATCTCAAATTGATGATTGAGAATAATAACTCGAAACATGGGTGTAAATTCACTGTTTCTGTTGACCATAAGGATACTTCTACAGGAGTATCTGCACGTGACCGAGTCATAACAGTGAAATCTTTGATTGATGAAAAGACAATGGCTTCAGATCTTCTTAGACCAGGTCATATTTTTCCTTTGATGGCAGAATCTGCAGGAGTTTTGAAAAGAGCAGGGCATACAGAAGCTTCTATTGATATTGTAAAAATTGCAGGTTTAAATCCAGTTTCAGTGATTTGCGAATTGATGAATCCTGATGGTAGTATGTCAAAACTTCCTGAAGTTTTGGATTTTGGAAAAAGAAATGGGATCAAAGTAATTTCTATAAAGGATCTGATAGAATACAGGACAAAAAAAGAAAATTTGATTAGAAGAGTTAGTACAACTACATTGCCTACAGAGTTTGGAGATTTTACTCTGCATCTGTATAATACAGAAATAAATAATGATTCACATCTTGCGCTTGTTAAAGGAGATATTTCAAGTTTAAAAGAGCCTGTGCTTGTAAGAGTTCATTCTAAATGTTTGACAGGGGATGCACTATTCTCTGAAAGGTGTGATTGCGGTGATCAATTAAAAAAAGTAATGCAGATAATTCAAGATAAAGGTCAAGGTGTTCTTCTGTATATGAATCAAGAAGGTCGAGGAATAGGTCTTGATAATAAGATTAAAGCTTATGCTCTTCAAGATAAAGGTTACGATACAGTAGAAGCAAATGAGCTTCTAGGATTTAAAATGGATCTTCGAGATTATGGAATTGGAGCTCAGATTCTCAAAGACTTAGGGCTTAAAGAGATAAGATTATTGACTAATAATCCTAAAAAAATAATCGGTCTCGAGGGATATGGAATAAAAGTTATTGAGCAAATTCCTATAAAATCAACTATTACAGAACATAATAAGAAGTATTTAGAAACAAAAAAGCAGAAGATGGGGCATTTACTTTGAGAATCTAAATCTTAGCTGATTTACTTACCTCCTGACCCTCCACTGCTTCCAGAAGATCCTGCTGAACTTGATCCTGAGCTTTTTGATCCTGAATAAGCACTTGATTTACCTGAATAAGATGCTGCAAGTTTTGCCAATCCATCTACTGAACTTAGTGGAAATCCTCCTACTGGAAACATTGTTATTTCTGGGGTTTCATCTCTTTTCTTTCCAGATACTTCATCAATTAATGCATCAATTCTCTTTGAAATATCTTCGAATGGCTTGGAATTAGAATCTTGCGTAAATACTCTGTATGTTTGTGGATCTCTCTGTAAAAAAAGAGTATAATCTGCAGGTCCTGTCACCTTGTTCAAGGGCAATAACTCGGCTTGATGTGAGTTGTCTTGTTCTCCTTTTTTTCCAAGAGCGTGAAAATATCTCATGTCTTTGAGACTTGTTTGTTTTAGCTTTGGCCCTGATCCAGAAGCAAGATTGTTTTTATCATCACTTAATTCAGGATTTATCTTTTTATATGCAAGATACGTAGTATATTCCATGGCTAAAGTTTTAGAACCTTCTCGTCCTTCTTGTCCAAATATTTCAGTATGCTTTGGCTTGTCAAAAATAAAATATCTTGAAGGAATTTCAAATTTTTTCTCTAAATTAGAAGGCGATATCGTGTACCATTTGTTATTAAAAGAATCTGGATTAAAATAAGATCTTATGTCTGCATTATATCTTATGTTTGATAAATCTCTGCCTGTTGCATCTTTATTTTTCGCATTATATCCGGGTTGTTCTGCGCTTTTGTATCTTTCTTGTCTAACACATGATTCTTTATCTAATCTGTAATTTCCTGCATTTATTGTATATTCCTGAGTATTGAATGGTTTGGAAAATGATTTAAAATATGAGATTAGGTCTTGTCCGGTTTCTTTATATCTAGGACTATTTCCATAGGGCTTTTCAGTTAATGCAATGTAATCTGCAGAATTCTTTATTCTATCTTCTAATTGCAATGCCATTACTAATGGATAGTTTAGAAACTATATAAAAATTGTTTATATAAAAAATAGGTATGTGCATAGCGTCATAAGGTCAAAATTCAATAATGGGATATCATCGACGAGCGTTACTGGGGGACGTCCCTTACGGGGAAGTAGCTCCTTCAAGAG